>NZ_JAVJSQ010000028.1 GCF_040219335.1 Gimesia sp.
CTGGTGGGTGAGGTGAGATTCCTCATCAGACCTCGGAAGAGCATTTTTGTCACCAGTAATCTGGTGGTCTACAAAAAACAGGAAGACGGCGTAAATATTCTTTCTGGTGAGAACGAACTTAAGAGCGGAGTTACTAGCGCCGTGCCGCTCAGATTCTGTTAGGAGCGTATATTGATCACTGTTGGGCGAGCCAACAGTGCCACCCGAAACTCGAAGGTAACCACTTGGTTCTGATCATTTGCATTATAGTGCATACGCGCCGGTTATTCCCAATATTGTTCCCAGTTGTCGGCGAAGGCGGTTTTGAGGCGGGCCAGGTAGGCGTCGGTGGGGAGAGGTTCGTGCGGCTGGTGTGGTGTCTGATTTTCACTGGTTGATGTGGACTGGTTCTGCTGGTGCCGATGTGTAGGATGCGTGGTGCGTTACGCAAAGATACGGCTCGATTTGCAGTCGGGCTATTCCAGTTTAATGTGTGGTAAGGTGCCAGCCGCCGGTAAAAGATTCAGCGTTGATCCTGATTACCGGTGGCTGGCGCCATTCCGCTCACAGGGGAGTGTTAGATGAATTTCCATCAGAGGTTGGACTGTAGAGAGTTTCGAGAGGTGGGCGGCCACACAGGGCCGCACCCTTGTATCTGCTCTTGACTGTCTGCAGTACTTTGTTTTGATAGACAAACAAAGCCAATGCTTCCCGCCTTTAAAGGCGGGAAGCATTGGTGGCGAGTGTCAGATCGTGCCGCACCCTGGTCCTAAAGACCGATTTGTAGCTGGATCGCCACTCGCTTCTCTCATGCCTTATCCCGTACAGTCGCCTGAGCGGTGCACCACCACCAGCTACGGTGGGAGTGGGTGTGCTGATTCGAGATTGTCTGTCTGCGCTGTGTCCTCCTGTTGCGAACGTAATCCCGGATGATTTTCTGGAGTACCCGATGATGCATGATTTAAAGTGGCAGAACCTGATGATGATCGGTACTGTCGGACAAGCCGACAGATGGTATCCGTTGATCGATTTCTTAATTCGAAAGTTCGTAGTGATGAAACTGAATTTTCCGGAAGGGGACGGGGGCGTCAAGACAAAATTTTGTCCCGATGTGGCCGGATTTTGTCCTGGTGTGTCCGGGATTTTGTCCTCGTCTGGCCGAGGTGTGTCCTGGTTTGCCCTGAACTTGGGGAAGGGAACATTTTGCATTGGTTCAGAATGTTTCGGTGGAAACAGAGTGAAAAGCGGCGGAGGTTCAGGTGGATGTGGGGCACTGGTGGCGACTGTGCCGGTGGGCGTCGCCCCGCCTCGCGCGCGAGCCAGAGGGGAAGTAGCTTACGATTCGGGAGGCGTGGATCAAGGGGAGTCTGTTCAGTGGGGAGTGCGGGAGGTTCAGTGGGGAGGTTTTCAGGTGGGGTGGGATATTGAACTATTTCGAAAAGGAGAGGTTCTGAGGAGCGTTCGTAATTTTGTGCTGACCGTTTCCTGCTCGCTGCGCTCGGCCCGAATTGCATTCGGGCTTACCCGTTGTGTTCGGAGTGGGATTGCGTTGGCTACCTGATGATGTCAGTAGTCAACACTAATTACCGGCGGGTAGCGCCTTGCCGCTCACGAGGATGTGTTATGAATTTCCTTCAGAAGTTGGATGGGCTGGAAAGTCGCGAGGCGGGCGGACACATGGGTCCGCGCCCTACGGAAGGATTGGGGGTGTTTATTGTCATTGATTGACAACGTTGGTGCGGGCAAGTAGCCTGCTGGTAAGGATTTCTTAATCATGTTTTGCATTACGCTGTTGATGCTGCCTGCCTCCTGAAGAAGGAATAAAACCATGCCTGCCTGTCGTCCTCTCCACCGTTCCCTGGCTGGAATGACTCTGTTTGTTTTCGCGTTACTGATTTCCACACTGCCTGCACTGGCGGCAGAGCGAGGGCCGTATGCGGTTGAAGTGCGGAAGAATGTGATGGTGCCGATGCGGGACGGAGTCAAGCTGGCGACGGACGTCTATTTGCCGGTGGAAGATGGGGATGTACTGGACGGGAAACTGCCGACGATTCTGGAGCGGCGTCCCTATAACAAGAACGGGTGTAAGACGTCGGGTATGTATTACGCTTCGCACGGGTATGCGTTCGTGGCCCAGGATACGCGGGGCCGTTATGCGTCGGAGGGGGTGTGGCACATGTTGACCGATGACGGTCGGGATGGTGTTGACACGGCGGCGTGGATTGGTGAGCAGCCCTGGTCGAATGCGGAGATCGGGATGATCGGAACTTCCTATGTGGGGGGAACTCAGCACGCGCTGGCGATGGAGAAGGCTCCTGAGCTGAAGACCGTGATTCCGGTGGATGCGATGTCGAACCTGGGCTATGCCAGCATGCGGAACGGAGGGGCGTTTGAGCTGCGGTTCTGGAACTGGATCTATCTGAATGCGGGTAAAGGGAGCCGTCAGTCACATGATGCGGGAACCGCGACTGTGCTGAAGGAGATGGCTGAGAACCGGATGGAGTATCTGCATCGTCTGCCGTTGCGGAAAGGGATGACGCCGCTGAAGCTGGCTTCGGAATACGAAGACTGGCTGGTCGCGGGGATGCAGCATGGGGCCAACGATGACTTCTGGATTCAGAACAACATCATCGATTACCCGGAGAAGTACAAAGACATTCCGGTGTACCTGGTGAGTGGCTGGTACGATTCGTGGAGCAGCAATAACACGGCCAATTTTCAGGTGCTGTCGAAAACGATCAAAGGTCCCGTGTATATGATCATGGGGCCCTGGATTCACGGGCAGCAGGGAGCGTACTCACACGGTCAGGTGACGTTTGGGAAAGCGGCTGCGATCGCGGATCCACTGGGCTGGCGGAAGGAGTGGTACGATCACTGGTTGAAGGGGAAGGAGAACAGTGTCGGGAAAGCAGCTCCGTTTGAAACTCCGGTGCGGATTTTCGTGATGGGAACCGGCGATGGTTCGAAGACCGTAGACGGGAAACTGAATCATGGCGGCTACTGGCGGAACGAGCAGGAGTGGCCACTGGAACGGACCGTTTACACCAAGTTTCATCTGCAACCTGCAGACGGGTTGGCGACTGATGCTCCTGAAGTACAGACTGCGAAGACCAGCCTGCTGTTCGATCCAGAGAATCCGGTGCCGACAATCGGGGGGAACATTTCCAGCGGAAATGACATCCTGGTGCAGGGGGGCTGGGATCAGAAGGGGAGCGAGAAGATCTGGAATTTCACGCATCCGACACCGCTGTCGGCCCGCGATGATGTGCTGGTCTTTCAGACGGAACCTCTGAAAGAGGATCTGGAAGTCACTGGAGAACTGGCAGTGAAACTCTGGATTTCCTCCTCTGCTGTCGACACCGACTTTACGGCGAAGCTGATTGACGTGTATCCGCCGAGCAGTGACTTCCCGGGCGGGTTTGATCTGAATATCGGCGACGGGATTATCCGAACGCGGTTCCGCGATTCACTGAAGGAAGAAAAGCTGATGGAGCCGGGCGAGATTTATCCGGTGACGATCAAGCTGTATCCGACATCGAACGTATTCAAGAAGGGGCATCGGATTCGCGTGGATATTTCGAGCAGTAACTTTCCACGGTTTGACGTGAACCCGAATACGGGGGAGCCATTGAATGACAATCGGTTGAAGCAGACTGCGATCAACACGGTGTATCACGATGCGGAACATCCTTCGCATATTCTGCTGCCCGTGATTCCCAAGGGAGACTGAGGGGGAGATGTAAGATCAGGGCATGAAAAAACGGCCAGGGAAAAAGGGCTTTCCCTGGCCGTGTCTTTTCTTAAGATGGTCGTCGCTCGGGCTTAGTATTCGCCGATGATGTTACCATCTGATTTGTGACCCAGGTCCTGCCAGGTACCGAGGTTGATATTTTCGGAGATGAACTGCACGCGTCCGTCACAGAACAGAGTGTGCACACCGCCGACGTGTTTGCTGCGGGCTCCCAGCAGTGCGGAACCGCCGGTGCTCTGAGCACATTCAAGAAGATCTGTGTTCGGTCCCACCAGAGTGGTAAAGCTCCAGGCGGGCATCGACTGGGCGTAGAACCAGGAGAAACCCCGGGTCTTGGTTGTGGCTGATCCAGTGCAGACAGTACCAGAGGTGGCGTTGACGTTGGCAAACGCGCTACCGACTTCGCATTCAGAGACCATCATGGTGTTGGATGTACCGTCTTCGATGTCCCGGATTTGAGTTTTACTGTTCAGGAACATGACTGAGCGACCATTGTTCTGGTAGGTCGATCCGCCGGCTGCGTAGCCACCGGAGTCTGCAGTACAGGTGACGTAGTTGGTTGGTCCATAGCCAGACTGGCCTGTGGTGCCACGGTTACCGGGGTCACTGGGGCAGCGGTAGGCAGGAAGTTCATTGTTCATGGCTGTGGCGTTGGTACCTGTTCTACCGGGCTCGATGCTCCAGTCGATCTGATTGTAGAGAGGAGCCTGGTCCATGGAAGCCAGAATACGGGCCTGCCAGCTGATCATGCTGGTTTCCCATTCTGTGGTGGCACCCTGACGACGGATGGTTGCGGGGGGGAATGTGCCGAAGGTGTCGTGGTAGTTGTGCAGGGCCAGACCGATCTGCTTCAGATTGTTCTTACAGGTGGAGCGACGGGCCGCTTCGCGTGCCTGTTGAACGGCGGGAAGGAGCAGAGCGATAAGGATGGCGATAATGGCGATGACGACCAGCAGTTCGATGAGGGTGAAGCCCCGACGACGGTTAGACAAAAGCGCTTTCATAGTTTGATTGATCCATCTACTAGAAGGGTATTGAAAAAAAATCTGAAAGAGTTTCAGTGAACGATCGAAAGAAGATGTTATTTGGCTTCCAGGGTGAAGTCAGCGGTGTTTTCGCCGGCCGCGATGTCCTGTTTCAGGGTCGTGCTGGCGTTGTATTTGGCCGGGAGATACTGTTTTTCGATCTCGATTTTCTGGCCGTCCGACTCCTGAAATTTCCCGGTCTTACGGGTTGCGGTGATCTGGACTTTATTATTCCCGACGGCGGGACCCTGTTCGGCGGGAATCTTATAGGCTCCGTCGGTGATGGTCGCCTGAACGGCTTTCCCACGCAGGGGGTTGCCGGAGGCATCGACATCGGGGACGAAGAGAATATTGCCTGCGGGCAGCGGTTTGCCGTCCAAGGTGACGGTACCGGAAACGGAGGCGCGTTCGATGTGTTCTGCTGAGCCGCCGAAGCAGCCGACGAGGAGAGAGCAACCGATTAAGGTCAGCGCAAACGGAGCGCGAGCGCTAATTTGAAACATGGTGTACCTGCATTCAAAATAGAGGGAGGTAATACGTGCTGTGCAGAAAGAAAGCGATCGCTAGATCACAGCTGTAGAGGTACCACTCAACTGGTTTCAGGAATGGGTTACAGTCTTGAATCAGGCAGGAATCTGGGGCGAGCTTCACTTCATCAAACACTCATTATAGCGATGAGGTATCGGTTGTGTGTAGAAAAAATGAAAAATAAAAGAAAGAGGATTTGAAAATAATGGTGGCACCTCCCCTGAACCCATGGCAATTCAGAGCCCGGGAGCTACACAATCCGGTTAAAAATCAAATCCGCTCAGTGGCAGTGTTCCGCACCGCCGGTCACTCCGGCGAGAGAGGAGGCGAGCTGGTCGGTGATCGACTGACAGAGATCGACGGACTCCATCAGGCCTTCTACGGTAATGACCTCGGGAACATCATCGGGGGCGAGTCCGAGGAGATTGAGCTCGGTCTGGCACTGGTCGAGCAGCTCTGTGATGGGCTGGACCTTGATGGTGATGATGAGCTGATGCTTGATCAGTTCCCAGTAACGTTCGTCAGAGGAGCCATGCAGTTCACCCCCCTGTTCCTGGAGCACCTGTTTGAGCGCTGTCGCGTTGGCGACTTCATAGGGCCGTTTCAGGAAGATGTGGCCCGTCGTAATGATCGACATGTCTGTTTTCTCCACCAGAAACATGAATCAATTGGTTTCAGGAACGAGGGTTGTCTGCGGGCAGCTGTTTCCTTTCACCGCGTTATGAGACAACCAGCTCTCATACCTGATTAACAGTATACACTCGAGAAATACACGAAATCAAAAAAACTCCCGGAAAAAATCAGTGTTGTTAAGAAAATTGAAAATCAATGAATCAGGGCTTGAGATCGATGTCGAAGGTGTTCTCGCCTTCCTTGATCACGGTCTGCAGTTCGGTGGTCTGATCGCTCTGATATTTCTGTGGGACGTCTTTGAGAGCGTTTTTGAGATCCTGGTTTCCCGATTCATCCGGGGGGGCATCTCCCAGTCCGGGGGAGGAGAGATAGACTTTGTAATCACCGGCGGCGATCGGTTCGGAAATGGCATAGGTGCCATCCTGCTGAAGATCGGCGTAGGCGCCTGCCCCTGCGGTTCCGGAAATGAAATTGACGCGTGCACCGGAAAGCGGTTTCCCGTCGAGGGTCACGGTCCCGCTGACGGTACCTGTGGGGACTTCCTCGACGCTGGATCCGCAGGCGGTCAGCAGCGCGGTCAGCATGAGGCAGAGAGTCAGTCGAGAGAGTTTGAGCATAGTGGTGTTTCTCCGGTTGTCACTTTATGTCAACAGCCGATGTCGTTTGGCACGTGCATCGGCTGTTGAGGATTTTCAGAAGTTCAGGTTATGGTGCATTGTCAGAGATTCGAATTAGAATTCGCCGAGCACGAAGTTGTCGTTACGCATACCCAGTCTGCGGAGGGTTTCGATATCGATGTTATTCGAGAGAAACCGTACGGCACCATCGCCGAGCAGCGCATGCACGCCGCCTACGTGTTCGGAGGTCAGCGGGTTGTTGGGGGTGTAAGTCTGGTCTCCCCCCGCAGGTGCGGTGGAAGGATTGGGGCTGTAGCGGATGGTATTCACGCCGGTTCCCCAACTGGTCAGTCCAATGTGTCCTGCCCAGCCTCCGTAGTAGTTGCTGCGGTAATCCCTGTTGTTTACCAGGCCGGAATCTTCAGCGATGACCATGGTGTTCGAGGTTCCGTCTTTACAGTCACGCATGCGGGAGACTTTGCCGATCTGCATCATTCCGTTGTTACACCAGTAACCGCCGTAAGCAGCGCCACAACCGGAGCTGTAGGGGGCGGCATTCAGGTAAGAACCGCTGATGCCCACGTAGTCCATGGTCATACCGGTTTCTTTTCCGAGAGCCGAGTTCGGGGAGGTCGTACCGTTGTTGGAAACGGGACTGGTGCCAGTGTAGAAGGCATCCGCGGTGCTGGACGGACATTTGTAGATGGGGATGTAGAGATTATTCAGCACGGCATTTTCGGTGTTATAGCCGGAGGCAGAGTTTCCGCTGCCGGCCGCAAAGCCGTGTTGAGAGTAGGCCGCCGGAATGAGTTTGTTGTAGGCAGGAGCCTGATCGATGAAAGGCAGAATCGAAGATCGCCAGTTAGCGCGATAGTAGGAAACCTGCGAGCCGATTGGAAACGTCTGATAGGAGTCATGGTAATTGTGCAGTGCCAGGCCGATCTGCTTCAAGTTGTTTTTGCAGGTCGAGCGACGAGCTGCTTCACGTGCCTGCTGGACAGCGGGCAAGAGGAGGGCGATCAGAATCGCGATAATAGCGATGACCACCAGCAGTTCGATGAGGGTAAATCCCCGTTGTGTTTTGGATGACTTCAGCATCGATAGATAACTCCAGTTCCGGTGAAAGAAAAAAACGCGAGGCAGTTCAGAATCGATCGGAAAACTGTCGAATCTGTAAGTTAGTTTCTTAAAGAGGTTTTTATATTCTTAACATATTAACCGGAGTCAGAATCGAAGAGCCAGCATAATTATCGTTATTTATTAAAATACCTAAACGAAAGGACGTACAGTGACAGAGGGAGGGATTCAGCTGCAGGTTATGAAAGCAGTGCGAGACTTCTGGTCTGTATCTTATTTAATCATAGTTGGTTGTGATTCTGCAGCTTCGTTTCATAAGTCTTGACAATGTGGCGCGAGTGCAGTTTGTCTGATTTGTGCAAGACGTGAATCTTTTGAAGTCTGTCCTGTTTTACTGCGAATAGATTCAGGGAAACGGGTTTGCCTGAGTGGTAGAGAATTGGTTTCTGAAGTCTGTCAGGTGTCCTGATTCAGACGAGCGTTAACAGAATCGGTTTCTCTTTGGTGATGACCAGCGTGTGCTCGAACTGAGCCGAGAGACTGTGTTGCCTGCCTGCCAGTGTCCAGCCATCGTCGGTCTCTCTGGCAAAGCGGTTTGTTGTGGACAGGAACGGTTCAATGGTGATGACCATTCCTGCCTCCAACTTTCTTTTATCGCTGGGCACATAATAGCCGGGGATCTCGGCAGGTTCTTCGTGCAGGCCGAGTCCGATGCCGTGGCTGCAGAGATTTCTGATAATCTCGAATCCGGTTCGTTTCGCAACCTGCTGAATCGCTTTGCCGATGCCATTCAACGGACGCCCTGCGCGAGCGCGGTTACAGGCTTCGCGGAGGGCGAGTTGCGTGGATTCAATCAGCCGATTTTTGATCGAGTTGCCGGGAGGCACGATCAGGGTGCCTCCGGTGTCTGCGAAGTAGCCATTCTTTTCCGCAGACACATCAATATTCACCACATCGCCGGGCTGGATGATTCTACTGCCGGGAATTCCATGAGCGACTTCCTCATTGATGCTGATGCAGGTGTAGCCGGGGAAGTTATAGGTAACTTTGGGTGCGGAAAGCGCTGCGTAGCGTTCCAGCAGCGCTTTACCGATGAGATCGAGTTCGCCCGTGGTCATGCCGGCCTCGGTTTGGTTCATCATCTCCTGCAGAGTCAGGGCGACGATTTTGCCGATTTCTCTTAAAGCTTTGAGGTCCTGCTCTGTTTCGATGGTCATGGGTAACTCCCTGCAACGGTCGGGTGAATTGAATGCGTGGCTGTGCTCTGTATTGTGTGTCAGCTGGAAGTTTTATCGTAGATGTTCTGCAGCGCAGAATCCAGATCAGGAAACTGGAATTCGAAATTCTCTTCTTTCAGACGTCGCGAAATACAATAACGTCCGTAGAGTGCCAGTTCGGGATCGGTACGCATCAACAGCGGCGCCCCCAGCCGTACCATCCAACTCAGTGCAGGGAGACCGATGGGCATCTTCAAAGCATTTCGCAGAGCACGCATGAATTCGGCATTCGAAACCGGTTCGGGAGCGGTGGCCAGGTAGGCTCCCTGCATGGTTTCATTGGTGATGGCTCTATAAAAGAGGCGATTCATATCCTGCTCGTAAATCCAGCTCATGCCCTGTCGTCCGTGTCCGACGGTGCCTCCGAGTCCCCAGCGGACCAGTTTCGAAAGCCGCTGGAGTGCTCCCCCGTCACGGCCGATGACAAAGCTGGTGCGAAGAATGACCTGCCGCATTTCGGGGAGAACAGCGCGCTGGAAGGCGGCTTCCCATTCCTGTGCGACGAAGGGCGCGAGTCCGTAGCCGAAGGTGGAGTCTTCATCGCAGATAAATTCCGGAGGATCGCCGTAGCGGTGGGCCGTTGACATCTGCACCCAGACCGGCGGCGGTGCTGCGAGTTGCCGAACTGCTTGCCCCAGTACGTCAGTTGCTTCGACCCGCGAGCGGAGAATTTCATCACAGTGGTCTGGCGTTTTGATGCAGTCGACTGTGCGGCCGGCAAGGTTCACCAGAGCGGCCGCCTGTTCCAGTTCGCTGACCCACGATCCGAGAGAGCGGGCATCCCAGCTCACATATCGCCAGTCGCCCTGCGTCTGTGGCTGATGTCGGCCGAGAATGGTGACCTCATAATTCTGTCCGGTCAGATAGCGGGCCAGATTCAATCCGAGGAACCCGGTACCTCCGGCGATGACGATGCGGCCTTGTGTCTCCATAACGAAGTTTCTTTCCGAGAATATTTGATAAGGTCAAATCACTGACAGTATCTTTACGCCAGCCATTCCAGCCAGCGGCCGTGTCCGTCGGTGTTGGCGAGTATCTGTCGGGTGAGAATTCCTTTGTGGAATACCTGTAACCTTAAATGGGCGTCAGGCAGATTGTTATACAGGTGCAGGAGATCGCGTTGCCGGGCCAGTTCGCGGATCGTTTCCAGAAACGCATTCCCTTGCTCTGGCGAGATCTGGTTGGCGACATGCGTATGGAAGATACAGAGCAGGGAGTCCGCGGGAATCTCTGCAGCGATGGAGCAGATGTCTGTAAAACCGTCGCCGGTGCGCAGGTCGAGTTCGATCCCCTGTTGTCGTCGGATCGCGGCTTCCAGCAGCTGACGGCGTTCGTGCTGTTCGGGCCAGATGAGGGCCCGCAGCCAGTTGACTTCTGCGGGAATAGAAACATCGATCGGATGCAGGTCGATGCCGATGCGGTGCGTGACGTAAGGCAGGGAGTCTTCGAGCCCTGCAGATGGCTTTCCCAGAAATTCAGACGTGATCAGCGTCGGTGATTCGCGATCTCCATAGATTTTACCGCTGTCATCATAGGCGTAGCGATAGCGGTCCCAGAGCAGATTCAGTCCAGCGCTGCAACCGATTTCCAGCAGGGCCAGCGGTTGAGGGGCAAAGTGCCGCAGCGCGTACATGAACGCGGGGTACAGACAGGCACAGCGGCGGACTTCATTGGTCTGCACGAGTCGTGTCTGCAGCAGTTCGATGATTTCATTTTGATGAGTGAGTACGAAATCTTTAAACAGCGGGAAGGCGTCTGAGGGATCTTTGGGTTCTGCAGTGCAGGTCGCATAGTACTCTGCCAGCGGATGAACCGGGTTGGCAACCAGTAGATACTGGACAGCAGCGAAGAGGAGATTAGGAACTGGCTGTCCGTCCCGCGCCTGACTGGCGATCTCCAGCACTTCCGCATCCGTGGCAATCGCTTCCGTCAGACAACAATACAGGGGAGATGTTTCCCGGCACTCCGGCACAGCAAAGGCACGAAAGGCATCAGGCAGACGTGAGTTCATACTCTGTCCTTTTTAAGATGCAGGGTTCTCAACAGCCTCGCCCTCCTGAAAACGGTCCCTGAAAATGATCGGAAGTCAGAGCTGGCAAGACGGTACTTTGTTTCAACAGGAAGCGAGGCGCATCGGGGGCATTTTCGGCATCCGGGTTGCGAACCAGTGTGCCGGAGACTGCGATTGGTTGGTGCCGCCACTCCCAGGTTTTTCCTTTCGGTAGCTGGACCATAATTGTCTTTTGCGGATCGGGCTGGCTTCCGAAAGAAGACGGCAGCATCTGAGCTGACATGCGAAACAGGCTGAGGCGGCCTCCCCTGCGCGGCTCTGCAAAGCCTTTCAGGCAGATCGGCTGTCCGAGCAGTGATTCCCATATTTTCTCAGAGTGTATTCTGTTCTTTGTAACAGCAGCGAAGTCGATCCGAGTGTAACCAGAGAGTGCCTCTGAGTGAAAGCGGATTTCGTACCAGGTCAGATGCCAGACGGGTGCGAGGGCTCCAAATAAAAGTGAGAGCTGGATACCCCTGCGTGCGAGTTGATGGCCACTGAGCTCATAATGACTTATTGATTTCAGTGCAAGCAGCCCCAGGACGAGCCCTGGAATAGCGAGTAGCGCCAGCCAGGGAAAGAAGAGCCCCAAAGTGCAGGACACTCCCAGCATCAGGGAGAGGACGGCCTGAGGTGCCACCGGGGTATAATTCAAATCTGCCTGAGCCATCTCGAAATTTCCTGGGTATGTTTAGCTCATCCGTTCGTGCATGAATTGAAAGGCCTGCTGGTAGGCGGCTTCAATCAGTTTGGGATCACCGCCGACCAGACCGTGCTCGCCTCCGGGAATCGTGACGAGTTGATGCTCCACTCCATGCTGTTTGAGCTGTTTGGCCATCAGAGTCGACTGCTCGTAAGGGACATCGGTGTCTTTGGTCCCATGTACCATCAGCGTGGGGGGGTAGTCTTTCGTTACATTTTTCAGCGTCATGTAGGGATAGAACTTTTCGGGGTTACGGTGATGATCCCAGCCGGAGATTGCCTGCGGCCAGGTTCCGTGCTGGCGACAGTACTTATAGAACTCCCCTCGATTTTTCTGACTCTCACGCGAGTCGGCAATCGCTCCGTCGCCCACCTGTTGCAGCGCTTCTGCTTTCGTAATGTCCGTCTGATGTCTGTCATGCGGACTGGGCTTGCCGATCCAGTCGCCGATCAGGTCACCATAGCCCCAGAACGGGACGAGAACCGTGGGCCGGGGCTGGGCACGATAACCGGCGATCATCGTCAGACAGCCACCCGCGGAACCTCCGGAGACCGCGACTTTGCTGGTGTCGACATTGAAGAGGGCGGGGCCTTTCTCATGCAGCCACGTAAATCCGTCTTCGAGGTCAGCTATGATTTCGGGCAGCTTCGTCTCGGGGGCCAGCCGGTAGTCAAAGGAGACCACGGTATAGCCGGCATTCAGCATGTCTTTCAGAACGCGGCCACTCACGCCCCCCCGATGCCCGACAATCAGTGCACCGCCATGAAACCAGACCATGACGGGCCGCGTCTGGTTATCATCGGCCCGGTGCACGTCGGCCTTGATTTCCAGATTCCCCACCTTTTTGAAGGTAAAGGTTTTCATTTTGGTTTTGGCCTGCTGCGCCCGGGTGAGTGAGGGCAGACACAAAGTTGAAGCGCCGGCAGCACAGACTCCCAGCATTTGACGACGATTCAGCAGCGTGGACATAGTGGATGCTCCCGAAGATATCATGGAAGTGATCGTTCCAAGATATCAGAAAGCAGAGACGAGGAGCAAACCGGAAACGGTTATTGTGCAGAAAAACAGACCATCAGAACGAGGAGTGTCATGACGGTCAGCAGCATGATCCAGGCACTCTGCTCCGAGGTGCGTTCCGGATGTTGCCACCAGTCGCGGATTGAACCGAGCCGATGCCAGAGCACGAAGCCTGCGGGAACGGTCATGAGTCCGAAGCCCCACATCAGCCAGAGGGGCGATCCGGTCTGCCGCATCACGCCGCAATCACCGATGCCATCCAGGGCACCACCGGCGATGTATGCGCCGTTGGCAATCAAACAGAAGCCGGCAAAGAACTGGACGAGTCCCGCTTGCGACCAGTTTGCCAGTCGAACTGCGATCAAGAGTACCAACGGCAGGAGGACGCCGATCAGGGGGCCGGCCCAGACGACAATTGCAGGATGAGGATTCACGGCCAGATCGGTTCGGGAAATTGCCAGGGGATGCAACACAACCCGCGCCACTTCGCCTCCGGTCAGCAGGCCTCCCAGCACGTGTCCCAGTTCATGCAGGCCCATCATGGCCAGCCAGCAGCCGAACAGCCAGCAAATGCTGAACAGAAGCTGGTAAATTCGCGACATTCCAGTTGAGTTCCATAAATAAATCTGGTGAATGGTCTTCCTGCCTGCTTAGGATGGCACACACGATTATCACCGATCGCCATGCACTTGCAAAGCCTGATGTTTTTAAATCGATTCTCAAAATGATGAACACCGCCGCCACACAAGCGACCACAGTAGAAAATACTGATCGAGGTACGTTCTGGAATACGTCCACACTCTCGCTGGCGGCTTTGATACTGCTGGTCATCGCAGCGACACCGCAATTGATCTGTATGCCGGTGACGAATGATGTTTCCTACTATGATTTGCAGGCCCGCACTGTCATGCGCGGCGGCATGCTCTATCGTGATATGGTCGAACCGAATTTCCCCGGCGTGGTCTGGGTGCACATCACAGTCCGATCGTTGTTCGGCTGGAGTACAGAAGCGTTGCGGGCTTTTGATCTATTGGTCTTCAGTTTGACGGTATTTCTGCTGACCCGGCTCGTTACGGGTGTCCGCTTTCAGCTCGCCTTCCTGCTGTTCCTGGCTTACTACTCGGTTTCCGAATGGTGTCACGTGCAGCGTGATCTCTGGCTGCTCTTGCCCGCTGCAGCGGCGTTGAATCTGCGCTGGGCCCAGATACAGCGCAGTACTCAGGCGGCGGTAGCCGGTAAGACACTGTTTCTGTATGGACTTCTGGAAGGGCTGGTCTGGGGAGCCGGGGTCTGGCTCAAGCCACACGTGGTAATTCCTGCGCTGGCTGTCTGGCTCTGTTCGCTTACGAGTTCCGATTTAAGAGCGAAAGTCTGGAAGGATCTCGGCGGACTGTTGACGGGAGGCTTGATCGCAGGCGCACTGGGACTCAGTTGGTTGTACTTCACACAGACCTTACCCTGGTTTCTCGAAATGCAACTGGACTGGAACCGGGAGTACCTGGCGGAAGGGAATTTCGGCAATCTACGTTATATTATTCTCAACATGGTGGCCCGCTTCTTCCCTTATATTCTGATTCACCTGGTAGCGGTCCCTGCAGCGATAGTTCTGCTGATCAGACAGGATCCACAGCGATCAGCCCAGACAGCGCTCCGTCTGCGTTTGCTGTCAGCACTCTATGTGGCCTGGTTGTTGCAGGTGGTACTGCTTCAGCATCCCTTTGATTATGTTCATTTTCCACCTCTGTTGCTGGGTTTGTCTCTGCTGGTCTACGCGTTCCATTGTACCCGGCGTGCCCGTTTGACCCGCTGGCTGCTGACCGGTAGTTTTCTAGTCATGGCGTTGATTTATTCGCCCGTGACAAAACCTGCTTATCTGCGCCTGTGGAGCGCCTGCCTGGAGCAGGGAAGTACTGGCAAAATTCGAAATCAACTGGCGCGGATTCCTTATCCGGACTGGGAAGACATGGAACACGTGGCTGAGTTTCTCAAGTCGCAACAGACCCAGGATCGCGAGGTGACCTGCTTCAGCAATGATATGGTTCATCTCTATCTGTCTCTGGGGCTGGAACCATCGACACGGTTTGTCTATACGCAAAGTTACATTGAGTTTTATCCTTCCCGGCGACCGCTGATTTTTAAAGCCCTGCGCGAGAGTCCGCAGCGATTTGTGCTGTCGAATCTGATGGCGGGAGGATTGCTGGTCAGTCAGGCGAAAGAGATCGGGCCGGAGGGACCCAATGCTTACCCACCGGCGTTTCCGGAACATCTGAAAGCGAAGTTTCCCTTCAGCCTGCCGATTGCCTTTCGTTCGGGAAGCCTGGTCGTACATCATTATCAGGAACAGCCCGCCACTGATTCATCGACGAAACCTTCTGATAAACAATAACGATATCAGAACTTACGCCATCCAGCCGTGGTATGCATCTGATAGGGATTGCATGCCAGCGCTTCTTTCCAAAAAAATACTATTGTCGGGTGACAGAGCCTCGAAGGGGCTGTTATGATGAAGAAATTCAATTAGTTAATTTCCTTTATTTTTGTCCCGCATAAAGAAATTCCCCATGCTGAATCGAGCCTCTCTGAAGTCTGTCTGTACCTTGAGTGCCTTCGTGCTGTTTTGTGGACTGACGTTTTTCTCCCTCTCAGGTGAAGAGAAAGATTCCCCAAAACAGCAGGCTGCCAGTCCTGAAGATCATCCGCTGATTCTGTTTATGATCGGGGAAGAGGGCTACAAGACGGCCGAGAGTCTGCCCGCATTTGCCAAAGCACATCTGCAGCCACTCGGATTTCGCACGCAGTTTATCTTTCCGGACAAGGACGATCCAAACTCCTTTTCCGACCTGAAAGCGATCAAAGAAGCGGATCTGCTGTTTTTGAGTGTCCGCCGCAAGACTCTGCCGACTGCCCAGATGAAACTCATTCAGGATTACCTGAATGCCGGCAAGCCACTGGTCGCCCTCCGTACTTCGAGCCATGGGTTTGCGTTGAGTAAAGGAAAGCCGGCCGAGGGATATGTGGAATGGAAAGAGTTTGACAAGGAAGTTCTGGGGGGCGAATACGCGGGCGACTTCGGCAATAAAACACCAACTGATGTCACCACCCAGTTGCGGGCCGAGCAGGACCCAATCATGGCGACTGTCCGCAATAAATACTTCCGCAGCGAAGGCTCCATGTATAAGAGCATCAACCTGAAAAGCTCAACCAAGACTCTGTTGCGGGGACTTTCGAACGTCGAAGGACAGCCGGTACAGATGCCGGTCACCTGGACGAACAATTATAAGAAGTCACGCGTTTTCTATACCTCTCTGGGACATCCTGGCGATTTTGAGATCAATACTTTTACGCACACGCTGGTGAATGCAATCTACTGGTGTTTGAAAAAAGAACCGCCACAGGTCGACGTGGCAGGCAAGATCAGCCGTGACCGGTTCAAGCAGGATCTGGCTGGAAACGAGCAGGTCGACAAGGTCATGAAGTCGTTCAAGGGGCGTGGGGAAGTCGGTGATGAATCGGATCCAACCCCGCCCGCCGAAGCGGTCAAACTGTTTCAGGTTCAGCAGGACTTTGAAATGGAAACCATCGCCGCGGAACCCGAAGTGATGCAACCGCTGTATATGAGCTTTGACCATCGGGGGCGGATGTGGGTTGTGCAATATCTGCAGTATCCGTTCCCTGCGGGCTTGAAGGTCGTCAAGTACGATCAGTATCTGCGAGCAGTCTTCGATAAAGTCCCCCAGGCTCCGCCGAATCATGTGAAGGGGGCGGATAAGATTTCGGTGCTGGAAGATACGGATGGAGACGGCACCTTCGATAAAATCAAAGATGTGATTACCGGACTGAATATTGTTTCTGCTGTCACGGTGGGCAAAGGGGGCATCTGGGTTTTGAATCCTCCTTATCTGCTCTTCTATCCCGATGCGAATGGCGATGACATACCGGACGGCGATCCCGAAGTGCATCTCTCGGGTTTCGGTCTGGAAGACACCCACTCGGTAGCGAACAGCATCAAGTGGGGACCCGATGGCTGGTTGTACGGCGCCAACGGAAGTACTTCTACGGGAACAGTGAGTTCGGAAGTCACGAAGCGACTGCACTTCAAAGGCCAGATGATCTGGCGGTATCACCCCGAAACGAAAATCTTCGAGATCTTCGCGGAAGGGGGCGGAAATACGTTCAGCCTGGAAATCGATTCCAAGGGACGTGTCTTCTCGGGTACCAATAACGGGGGAACCCGCGGTATGCATTACGCCCAGGGAGGCTATGCCAAGAAGAACTGGGGTAAACATGGTCCACTGACGAACCCGTACGCCTTCGGCTATTACGAACACATGCGGCACAAAGGCTACCAGGAGCGTTTCAGCCAGACTTTCTCAATCTACGAAGGGGGAATTTTCCCGCCCAAATATAATGGGGCGGTCTTTGCGGCCAATTCACTGCATAACCGCGTGATGGCCAGCAACCTGATTCCGGATACGTCTACGTATCGAACAGAAGATCTGCCGCCGATTGTGCTCACGCAGGATCGCTGGTTCCGACCAGTGGATATCAAGGTCGGCCCAGATGGCTGTATTTACCTGGCGGACTGGTATGACAGCCGCCTGACACACGTGGATCCCCGCGACAACTGGCACAAAACCAGTGGCCGGATCTATCGTCTCAAACCGAAAAACTTTGAACCAGTGAAACCCTTTGATCTGTCTAAGCAGACCAATGCCGAACTGATCGAAACCATGGGCCATTCGAATAAGTGGTTCCGGCAGAAAGCCGTGCAGGTGATCGGCGAACGGGGTGACCAGTCGATGGTGCCAGCCCTGTTGAAGATTGCGAAAAGCGACAGCGACGATCGGGCTCTGGAAGCATTATGGGCCTTGAATCAACTCGGCGCGTTCGATGAAGAACTCGCCCTGGACCTGCTGGGACACCGCGATCAGCACGTGCGTCGCTGGACGATCCGTCTGCTCGGCGATCGACACCAGGCATCAAAACAGCTGACGAAATCCCTCGTGGAACTGGCGCAGACTGAGCCCTATGCTGAGGTGCGTTCACAGCTGGCATCATCAGCCAAACGCTTCCCCGCGGAATCAGGACTGGCGATTACCGAAGTCCTGCTGCAACGCGAAGAAGATCAGGAAGACCTGCATATTCCATTGTTACTCTGGTGGTCACTGGAGAGCAAAGCGACTTCGGATCGGGAAGCCGTCCTGAAGCTGTTTTCCAAGCCCGAGTTCTGGCAGGTTAAGATGGTCCAGGATGTGATTCTGGAACGGATCATGCAGCGGTACGCGATGGCAGGCGGCGATGAGAATTATGCGATGTGTGCCAAACTGCTTAAGCTGGCTCCCTCCGATCAACACAAGGAAAAACTGATGGTGGGGATGCTGGAAGCCTTCCGCGGTCAGAAAATTACGAACCTGCCCGAAGACCTCAGTAAAGGTCTGGGAGAGTATCAGAAGAGCCTGGGGGAAACCGATCTCGCGTTGGCGCTGCGTCTGGGTGATAAGGATGCGACCAGTCGCGCCTTGAAAATCATCGCAGACAAAAATGCAGACCGGCCGACACGGCTGACCTACATCGAGATTCTGGGACAGCTGAAAACGAAAGCGGCTATCGGCCCGCTGACATCGATTCTTTCACTGACCGGCTCCGATACCCATTCACTCAAACGGGTGGCGTTGCAGGCGCTGATGAACTTTGAGAATCCGAGTATCGGTAAGAGCATTCTGGCCCGCTATCACAGTACGCTGCTGGACGAGCACGATGTGCGGGGTACCGCGCAACGTGTGCTGGCCAGTCGTAAAGCATGGAGCAAACAGTTTCTGAATGAAGTGGATGCCTGGCGCATTAAAGCGAATACGATCCCGCTGGATGTGGTGCAGCAGATGGCATTACACGACGATCCCGACATCAAAGCCAGCATTAAGAAACACTGGGGTAAGGTTCGTGGCAGCACTCCTGCAGAAAAACAGGAGGAAATGCAGCGGGTGGCACGTCTGGTGAAAGCCGGTGGCGGGCAGTTCTCTTCAGGTAAAGTTCTGTTTAACAAGACGTGTGCGGTCTGCCATACCCTGTATGGTGAAGGGGGCAAAGCCGGTCCCAAGCTGACCGGATATGAACGGGATAACCTGAACTTCATGCTGCTGGCGGTTGTCGATCCGAGTGCCGCGATCCGCGAGGAGTTTACCAACTTCCTGGTGGTGACCGATGACGGGCGTACCGTGACCGGTCTGATTGACGAACAGACGACAAAGACAATTACCCTGCGTGATGTCAAAGGGCAGACAGTGCTGATCAATAAGGACGAGATCGAGATTCTCAAGGCCCTCGATCTCTCCCTGATGCCGGATGGTCTGACCAAGAACCTGAGCGATCAGGAAGTCAAAGACCTGTTTTCCTATATTATGAGCCGCACTCCCAACGGAGGAAGATAGGTCACCCTGGGAAGCGGGCTGCTCCCCTCGGTCCGCTTCCTGTTTTCTTATGCCGCTCTCTAACTAGTTGCCTCTTTGATCAGCTCGAGATTTCCGGAGTTGGGTTAACAGTTCTACGATTGCCTTGTGGGTATGGTACGTCTGACTGATGACCAGAGATTTGGAATGAGGTACCGCCGAAATCGTTCCTGTGTAGTTCGGATGCGTACTGCTGGAATTGTGTTTTCCACCTGAGGTACCACCCGGCAGCGGGCTGGCGACTTCTACGATGACGCTTCCCTGGATGTTGAAAAATCCGTTATCTTTGTCAGAGTTAGGAGTTCCCTTTTTGTTCTGAGCCGAATTGATTGCCTGAGATGATTTCCCAGTGCGTTCCCAGATGCCAAGATTTGCTTTCTGAATGGCTGCAATCAGGGCCTGGTAATCATCATCCGTCTGACAGAGATCACCCACGGGATAAACGCGCGTTTTGAAGGTTGCACTGGCTTTGGCTTGTGATGTGATGAGGATCAAATCCCGATCGACGACGTAGGTCAGATTGAGGGGATCCAGAATCTGTTTCAACGCATTATCAAGGGTGATGTTTTTGAGCCGAGTGTCGATGGGCTCTGCGGGCGTTAATCCAATTGCTCCCAGGTCCTGGGCCTGGATGACAACAGGAACATTGTGGAGGTCACTGAAAAAAGTCATAGCTTCATCCAGGGGAATCTCCGGGAAATTGGCTTCTGTCTCTGCCTGCAGTGCCGCCTCCAGGTTTTCCTCGCGTGCCGTCAATGCGGGGTAAAACGATTGTTTCAGAGTCGTTTTTTTAGCGATGTTCTTATCGGCTGAACTGGTTACCTGCCTGGATGATTTTTTATCTCCCAGAGCCAGACTGATGGACCAGCCGGAAACGACGATGCTGCCGACGAGCATTGCCAGTGCGGCGCATCGGATCTTGCGACGCTTATAAACTGTCATCTTAATCTCCTGTTTTGAATGAGTGTGGTTTCGTTCCATACTATCTTTAAACGAATTCCATGAGAGATTCAAATTGACTTGATCAATTCACATCACGCGCTTCCCGGAGCTGAGTCAACAGTTCAACGATTGCATTGTGAGCATGGTAAGTCTGGCAGATAACCAGGGCTTTGCTTTGCGGCACGATCGAGATGGTTCCGCCATCGTCATCGTGATACAGACTGGCTCCCAGTACTGCATTCATGCCCTGCTGATCGGAAACCTGGAAGAAACCGCCTCCAGCACCCCCAGCGCCGCCACCCATACCACCACCGCCACCGAATCCACCCCCCGCCTGCTGACTGGGGGTGACTTCACTTTTCAGCGTCCGCCATCTGCCCACACTGGTGTTTTTGATGACCGATTCCAGCATCAGATAGTCGATGGGGGTCTGACATAAATCGCCTACCGGATAGACGCGTGTTTTTAACATGTCTTCAGCCCTACCCCGGGTTGTGATTTTGACCACATCCCGATCGAGGACGTACGTGAGACCGATCGGCTCCAAAACTAGATCGAGGGCTGTTTTGAGCGAAATATTCTCGACAGAGATGTTGACCGGCTCATCAGTCGTCAGTCCATCCTGTCCCAGATCGTTTGCAAAAATCACAAAGTTGATGCCCGTAGAGTCCTGATAAAACGTGATGACATCGCTCAAAGCGGCATCTACGAATTCCGCGGTGACCGTTTCGTTAAGCTTTTCCTGAAACTCTTTTTCAAACTTTGTGAGTGCGGGAAAAAAGATCTGTTTTGTCGGGGCCGTTAGTGCTGTTGCTGTCGCTAAATCGGAGGCAACCGCCGGCGGAGCCGGTTTTTTAGCCTGCCTGGCTTTGGTCTGCTCTTTGTCTTCAGCCTGGGCTGTAACTAATAATCCACCTGCAAGGAGTCCCAGCAGTGTCCAGGTCATTCTGCGTTTTCCAGTTTGTAACATGCCTTACTCCTATTGATTTTCAGGGGTAATTGACTGACTGAACTTCAATTCGTTTCCGGGACTGCTCTCATCTGAATCTGACGAACCTGCCGCAATTGTGTGAGCAGTTCCACGATTTTCTCATGTACTTCGTCGGTCTCATTGACTACCAGAGCCTGGCACTGGGGGACGGCCGTGATGGAAGAACTGAGCACTCCAGTTGGTGCAGCGAAAGGCGATGGTGCAGGAGTGCTCATGACCTGGGATTGGGCCGAGAGTCGTTGACGTCGGGCCCAGATGTTCGGCCGACAGGCAGTGCCGATCGCTTTTTCGATGGCTTCGTATTCTTCAGCAGAATGGCACAGAATGCCGACCGGGTAAATCCGCGTTATCAGATGGCGGTCGACTTCTGCCTGTGTGGTGATCTTGAGGACTTCCTGGTCAATTTCATAGGCCAGTCCCAGCGGCTCCAGAATGATTTTTAACGCCGATTTGAGAGATACCCCATGCAGGGAAACATTAACAGGCTCATCGGCAGTGATTCCGAGTTCTTTCAATGCTGATCCCGAGACATACATATTAATGCCATGCTGCTTCTGGATTTCATTAAGTGCCTGAGTGAGGGGGACATTGGGAAAGTTGGCTCTCGTGTTGGTATTGAGAGCATCCTGAATTTGCTGTACGCGGGGATTTAGTTCCGGATAGAACGGCTGTTTGACCTTAACGACCTGTTGTGGAACCGCTGCCTGCTTTTGCTTAACTGTGAATTTAACAGGCCAGTTAACCGTTTTTAAGGTTGGCTTGGCCGGCTTATCTTCTGACTGGGCAGTGATCGGTGGCGTCGTGCCAAAGCACATCAGACAAATAGAAGTGACAATGAATAATGCTCGCATAACAGACTCCTTCAATGCGCAGGTGAAAGCAGTTGACACTGACTGTGAGTGAGAAAGTACGTTGTCAGTTCAAGTGGTGAAATACCGTCGAGAACGTCTCCGTCTCAAAGCCTGATGTACTGGCCCGACAGAAACCGGTTTGCAATCAATGGGCTCAATCAAATGCAGAAATGAAAAGGTATAAACTTGAGACCATAAGAGATGACATAAATGAATCCATGTATATTGCCTGATGGTAAACGGCTGAATTCTATCTGTCAACAAATTTCTGGAGTAAAGCAGCGAATGGACCACGCACCGGATCACAACTGTTTTTGAGTAAACCGTTTCAGGATGAATAAAAATCCGGGAATGGTCAGCAGCAGGCCAGTCAGTAGAAAACCCCAGCCCGCGCCCAACGGTCCGTAGGTTTTTCCCAGGTACCAGACCAGCCCTCCGGTGATGAGTTGCGAACCGGTATTGAGGAACAGAAAGGGTTCCTGCTTAAAGGGGCGGATATACGCCATCACACACTGGGCGATATGAATCGGAATCAGGGCGAGTGCCAGCAGGACCGTCGGATACAGAGGGAGAATCCGCCGCTGTAATTTATGAACCAGATCCCAGAGGGGCTGCAGAACACTCCAGGACTCCGGAAGTTCCGTTCCCTGAAGCAGTTGCAGGATCCAGACGATCAGACAGAATAGCGTCCCTCCCGCAATCAGGACCTGCGTAGAGACCTGAAACAGACGCCAGAACACCCGCTTGAATTCCTGGAGATTGTTTTGGGCTACCAGCGAACCAAACAGGGGCGCCCGACTCAGCATCCAGGAATAGGCGGCCATTTGCAGTGTCATCAGGGCAGTCCAGGTCAGACCCAGCTGGCCGGCGACTTCCGGGCCTTGGTATTCAAACATCAGGGGAATCACAAATGAACTGGTGAAGTAGGTTGCCATCGCCTGGATTGCCAGCTTCCAGTGTAGAGGCCAGACCTCTTCTGACCAGCTGACGCCGGGGCCGCTGCGTGCCGGCAGCAGGGAAGCAAAAAAACGTCGATAGCGCACGCCAATCAACCAGAGTTCCCAGAACAGGCGGACGGCACAGATGGCGACACTGGTCCAGAGTCCCGCGCCACTGGAGATCGCGATCCAGACAACCAGGGTGGCCGTGACACTCTGAAAGGCGCGATAGCGATTGGTTACCGAAACCTGATCACAGCCATCCAGCAGTGTCAGGCAGGGAGTGGCGACGAGTGTCAGCGCGGTGAGTCCGACAATGCAGTACCAGGGGCCCTGCCAGTCAACGCCATCTGCAGGTTGTGACTGAAAGAACCAGTAACCTGCGATGCCGATCCCTCCGACAAAGAACAGTCCGGCGATGCTGTACCATTTAAGAACCAGGGCCGCCAGACTGCGCATCCGGGAGAGAGCTGCCTCTTCTCCGATCAGATTTCCTCGCTCGTCGATTTCCAGCTTTGACCATTCATGGCTCGTCAGATAAAGAGTTACGACCTGCATCCCCATTTCGACAAATGTCTGCAACGCGACCAGCGCACCAAAGGTATAATAATAGCCCTGCAATTCACTGGAGAAAAAAGCGACGATCAGCAACATCGTCACCGGGCCTGATACGAACTGCCAGCCCCGACTGACCAGCGCATAAAAGACGGCCCGGTTGACTTCCATTCGGTTCAGTAGACGCCGGGGCCAGCTGCGCTGTTGTGGTTGAGGTTCCCGCTGTTCGCTCATGAAGTATGGTCAATTCTGTTTGTTCAATCGTGACATCTCAACCGGTCGTTTGATTCAGCTCGGTATGCGCGTCATACAACGCTGCTTCAGTTGTCAGCAGGTCTGTATCATTTTCCGCGATCAATACGAGACTGGCCAGACGTGGAGGCTGCCCCTCAATCTGATCGGGAGAAGTTGGTCGCACATTGGCACCGCCAGGCAACTGTTGTGTCACACATCTTAACCAGTTTGAAAAGTCGATACCATACGACTCTTTCCAGGGGAAGTGCAGCCAGCTGGCGACCTGATCTGCAGTCAGGAATCGCTGAAAACCGAGCGCGAGTCGCCCCATCGTATACCGTGCATTGAGATCCTGCAGCGGTCGTAATCGCGTGTTTCCCTCAGCATCGCGGTACTGCATCGCATCGATGCCCACTGGTCCTGTATAGCCAGTCTGCTGAACGGCGCAGGCGACCCGTTGTGCGACGTCAATTGCGGGTTGCCATTGTTGAAGTGTCGAATCATCGACGTTGATACGACTGCCACGATACTGACCGCGCGTATCATTCAGCAGTACCGTCAGTCCGAAGAGCGTTGGTTCTCCTGCAGCAGGGATTTCCAGTTGAATTCCAGCTTCACTGATCCGCTCGACCCAGGGTTCCAGAAACAGGGGTTGTCCCTGTGTCAGTCGTTTTGCGGCCCAGCCTCGGATTGGTTCGCTGAGCTTCGGTCCGCGTCCGCACATGCGTTCCCGGGCCGACATACTGAAGTTTGCTTTCAATACCCAGCTGGAGTCGTCCGAATCTGAAAAGGCTTGCAGCGCCTGTTCCAGAGATTCCAGGCTTTCGACGCGACAACTGCCGGGCAGCGCCAGTTCCCAGTCCGTTTCCAGCTGGAATGAGAAAGAACGCGCGTTGACCGTGCTCGCAGCAGACAGTATACCCGTCTCAATGGAGAAGCCTTTCGCTTCTGCGAGCCTTGTCATTTCAGTAGACCACCCCCAGGGAACGAACGTCAGGGAGCGGGCCGCTTCCGTTGTGGGCCACTCGGACGTGAATTCGATGGGGGGAAATCCGGAGGTCTCCAGTCGTTCTGTAAATTCCCGGGGAACTGCAGCCGGTAAATAGATCTGATCTCCCGCCTCGGCCAGCCCCAGCCAGCAACAGGCCAGGCTCGATGTGAGTGAGGCTGCTGCGCCGGTCGAACTGCCATACGTCTCCCCGGCGAGCTGATGTTCGAAATCAAAGTTACCGTAAAAAAAACGAGGCATGTGGCAGTCAATATGACGGGAGCGGAACGGGATATTCTCAACAGAAGTTGATCATCGGGATTGGGCAGACGAATCAAAAATCTGTTATACTATTTGCTTCCATCCGAAACTATCCTCACACCCGAATTCTCAGGAAAGTCAACCGATGTCCGTAATGTCTCTACCCCGTATGATTGTCGTCAGTCTCTGTTCGCTGTTATTAATGGTGGTCCCTGTCTTCGCAGAAGATTCCCCAAAACAGTCAAAGGAAAAGACACTCAAAGTCGCGACGTTTGCGATCGACATCACTCCCCCTATCGGGCATCCACTCTGTTACGGGCACATTGCGCCGGCTAAAAAAGTAGTGGATCCGTTAAGTGCCCGCGGTATGATTCTGCTGGGCGGAGATCAACCGATCGTCCTGCTGGCCCTGGACTGGGTGGGAGCGAACAACGGTGCCCAGGATGAATGGAAGAAAGCACTGGCGGCAGCAGTAGGGACAACGCCCGACCATTGTGCGGTTCACTGCCTGCATCAGCATGACGCACCCGGCGTCGATATCACGGCGAATCAACGGCTCAAAGAGAACGGCCTGGAAGGGGTGATGTACCAGGAAGCGTATTTGAAAGATGTGATGCAGCGTACGATCGAAGCAGCACAGCAGAGTCTGAAACAGGCCCGCCCCGTGACCCACGTCGGAACCGGAAAAGGGAAGGTGAAGCAGTTTGCTTCCAATCGTCGCATCCTGGGACCGGATGGCAAAGTGAAAATCGTGCGTTTCAGTTCGTCCCGAAACCTGGCTGCCATCAAGGCGCCGGAAGGTGTGATCGATCCTTATGTCCGTCTGCTCAGCCTGTGGGACGGTGATGAGCCTGTAGTCGTACTCAGTTATTACGCGACGCATCCGCAAAGTTATTACGGACGTGGCGGCATCAGTTGTGACACGGTAGGCCTGGCGCGAGGACTGCATGAAAAACAGTTGCCCGGCGCGCTGCAGATTCATTTCGACGGTGCAGGAGGCAACATCGGTGCTGGAAAATATAACAATGGTGATCCGGAGAATCGCCCTCTGCTCGCACAGCGGCTGGCAGACGGGATGCAAGCTGCCTGGAAGTCGACCGAAAAAACACCGGTGACAGCACAGGATGTCAGCTGGAGTGTGAAACCGGTTCTGCTTCCACTGCGGGATACGCTGGATGAGGAACAGCTCACAACGATTTTGAAAAATCCCCAGGGACGGATCACCGATCGTATCCGGGCGGCCCGTGATCTGGATTATCTGAAACGGACCCAGGCTGGAGAGACGATCGACATCACCCGCTTGAAAATCGGACCGGCCCAGGTGATCCATATGCCGGGCGAACTGTTTGTAGAATATCAGCTTGCAGCGCAGAAAATGGCCCCCGATGATTTCGTCTGCATGGCCGCGTATGGCGATCAGGGACCCGGTTATATCGGCACGACGATCGCGTATGCCCAGGGAGGCTACGAAACCGGCCGTGTTTCACGGACGGCACCGGAAGTCGAGGATGTGCTGATGCAGACGTTACGGGAACTGGTCGCGAACAAGGAGTAGCAGCGCTATCGAATCGTCTATTCCGTTCTGGAAGGATGCGACCATTTAATTCGCGATGTATACACCCGGTTGTTGCTGCCATATTTTTCGATGCCGATCGGCTGCATCCACTCGGCAACAACGACCCAGGTTTCAGAGGGGCTGATGTTGACGACGGCGAAGTTACCCATGCGGGCTCCTTTTTCCGGGACGATGATCCGTTCGGTATCCCGTTTGACCCGGAGTGTGCCAGGATCGACTTCCGCCATGAACAGCGGCGCCCGGTGCCGGAAGACGTGATCATTGTTCGCACCGCGCCGTGTGTAAACCAGAAAGAGTCCGTCGCTGTGTGTGACCCAGTGCTGCTGCGTGTTGTAGTTTCCCAGTTCCTCGCCATCGTCGAATTTCCAGACGACCGGCTCTGAATAGTTCAGGCCGTCATCACTGACGGAGACGTAGCCCTTATCATCATTCCGCATCGTCAGGTAATACTTCTGCTGGAATTTTGTGATAGACGGTTCATACAGGCCCCGCTTCACAGGCACCGTATGTGTGCTGCCATGCTTTTTGTAAGTCAGTTTCTCACCATCAAAATCGCAGAGAACCACAGTGGTGCTGTACTGCTTTTCTTTTTTAGGTTTGAAGTAAACGGGCAGCAGGATGGTGCCATCCTTACGGTCCCAGCGTTGGGCCGAGCCGGCACCGCAGTTTTCAAAACGGGGCTCGTCAGGCATGCTCATCGTCGTCCAGTCGGACCAGGTGTGGTCCTGCTGATTGTAAACCGAGTAAGCAACGCTTCGTTTGCGAACATGCATGACTTTGTTGTTTTCGTAGCGGACCGAGTGTCCGGTTCCTAACAGTTTTCTGGTCTTCGCGTGCCAGCCGGGTGTAAAATCGCAGATGGCGATCTCGCGCGTGTCAGACAGTCGACGACGGGCCAGAGTCTCGTGTTTGATGGGGCCGATCCAGTTTTCACCATCACTGGTCCGCATTTCATTCAGGGCATAGAACACATCCGAACCGGTCAGGAGCAGCTTCTGCATGGTGAGGACAACAGTTGCCGGAAAATCGCCCGACTGGGGAATCGCGCCCGCGCGGGCCTGTACCCAGCAGGTCTTACCATCAAAGCCTTCCCGCACAGTTCTCAGGTCGACTTCATAGGTGAGTGGTTTTCTGTCGTCTGCGTTAAGTGACACCGGGCCGATGGTCAACAGGCTTAAAACGAGACAGAGCAGGTTGCGAATTTTCATGGAGAACCTCTGGTTGGATGAGATCTGGTAAGTCCTTTTACAATACGCAGAATATAAGGCTTCCTCAATAGCAGAGCAGGAACCTGGTGAATGAGTTGTTGAATTATCCCAACGGCAGGTTCTACAATGACGATCAGCAGTTCTTTTCTCTTACTCCTGTTGCCGGAGTCGAATCATGTGTATGCGCTCGCTGGCTGTTATTGTCTGTCTCTGGTTTACTTCGTGTCTGCAGGCTGCTGAGCTGGAATGGATTCAGGTCAGCGCGGATGGGAAATCGTTCGTGACCGCGGAGTCTCAGCAACGCTTCGTTCCCTGGGGCTTCAATTACGATCATGATCGGAAAAGCCGACTGCTGGAAGATTACTGGGATAAAGAGTGGCAAGAGATTGAAGCCGACTTTGCTGAGATGAAAGCCTTGGGGGCGAATGTAGTCCGGATTCATATTCAGTTCGGCAAGTTTATGTCGGCCCCCGATCAGCCACGCGAAGCGGCTCTCAAGAAGTTGGGTGATCTCCTGGAACTTGCGGAGCAGACCGGGCTCTATCTCGATCTGACCGGCCTGGGGTGTTATCACAAACAGGACGTGCCCGCCTGGTACGATGCTCTGAGCGATCAAGGCCGCTGGGAAGCTCAGACGCATTTCTGGTCAGCAGTCGCGAAGCGGTGTGCGGGGAGTCCGGCCATTTTCTGTTACGATCTGATGAATGAACCGGTGGTGCACGGCGGAAAGAAAAAAGGGACCGACTGGCTGGGTCCCGGGTTTGCAGGCAAGCATTTCGTGCAGCGGATTACGCTCAGCCCGGATGAGCGGACGCGCCCTGAGATTGCCGCAGCCTGGATCAAAACGCTCGCGCAAGCAATTCGCGAACAGGATTCAAAGCACCTGATCACGGTCGGCATGGTTCCCTGGAGTCTGGAACGAAAAGGGCTGCAATCTGGCTTTGTACCTGAGAAAGTGAGCGCACATCTGGATTTCATCTGTGTGCATCTCTATCCCGAGAAAGGGAAAGTGGACGAGGCGATAGAGACGCTCAAAGGCTTCGATATCGGCAAACCACTGGTCATTGAAGAAACGTTTCCGCTGAAGAGTTCCCCCGAGGAATTTGAACAGTTTATGCTCGAGTCGCGGAAATATGCGGAGGGTTGGATTGGCTTCTATTGGGGTCAGAGTCTGCAGGAATACCAGCAGGGGACCACGATAAGTGATGCCATCATGGCCCGCTGGCTGGAGTTTTTCAAACAGAATGGTCCCCGGTTTAAAGAGACGCCGTGATACCGCAAGAATGCCGGTAATCTCTCACAGCTTCAGGGAGTTGGCTGCTTGAGGTATGGTTTCAGGCCGGGAACTTTCGCTGGAATCTCTTCCACGACGAGTCGGGCGATCTCGCGGGCGCCTTTCCCTGAGAAGTGGGTGCGGTCATCTTTGCTGGGGCTGAAGTATGCACTGCCTGCATCTCCCAACTGGTTGAACAGGGCGACGCTTTTCTGGTGCAGGTCGATGACGGGTACATTTTTTTCTCGACCGACTTTGAGCATGGCTTCGGCGTATGGACGGAGAATGGTTCTGATCTTTCCGTTTTCAAATACGCGACGTGTCATGGGAGTAACCAACACCGGCTGCATGCCAGCGGCGCGGGCTTCATCGATATATTTTTTGAGATAGTCCTGATAGGTCGTTGCGGGATCGGTTTCCCGATCACCCTTGCCGGGACAGTCGTTGTGGCCGAACTGGATGAAGAGGTAATCTGCTTTTTCTTTGAGCGCATTTTTCCAGCGTCCTTCACGGATGAAGCTGCTGGAACTGCGGCCGGAGAGGGCCCGGTTCAGAATGGTGACATTGTCGTTGAAATATTCGCCGAAGACCTGTCCCCAGCCGGTAAGGTCAGGTTTGTCTTTGGGACGTTTATGATAAGTCGTGACCGTCGAATCGCCGATCAGCATGATGCGGAGGGCTGGCTCAGCGGCCTCAAGGCTGCTTCTCGTGAAGACCGGAATGAGAAAGATCAGGATCAGTACGACAGGGAATCTGGTGAATTTCATGATGTCTGTTTTCTCATTGTGTCGCTGTTTTCAGGTAAGAAGGTGCTGTTTTTACTGTGGGATCAGTTTAAAATGAGAAGACCAGTCTGAAAAGTAAGTTGACAGAGGATAATTAGTAAATAAAATGGATAAAAGTGTCCGATATCGAAGCTGGATACCTGCCTCAAACCTCAAATCAGAGTTCGGAACATCTGACTCTGGTAACGTCCCGCCCGTTGAAAGAAGTGCTCCACCGATGAACGTGTTCCCGAAATCGAAGAATCTGTCGCCTTTTAATCTCAGTCTGTACTGGGGGATCGTCTGCCTGGCTGCCTTTGGTCTGGTGGGGACCGGATCTGCATCGGCTCAGGTCACTTTTGAAGAGGCACCAATCAACTATAATCAGGCCACTCCCGCTAATGCGATCTCCCGCTTTCAGAAAAAACTGGATGCAGGCGAAGCCAAACTGACATTTGATCGGAAAGAGGGCCGTGGCTATTTGCCTGCGGTTTTGGAAGCCTTGAAGATTCCGGTTTCTTCGCAGGTGCTGGTCTTTTCCAAGACCAGTCTGCAGGTCAAACGCATCGATCCATTATCGCCGCGTGCGTTGTATTACAATGACGATCTGTACCTCGGCTTCGTACAGGGGGGATCCGTGCTGGAGGTTTCGGCCAGTGATCCAGAACTGGGAACCGTTTTTTACACGCTCTCACAGTTTGAAGCATCGCGTCCGCAGTTTGTCCGGAAAACGTTTGAATGCACGCAGTGCCATGCTGGTTCCATGACACAGGGAGTGCCGGGGCATATCATGCGGTCGGTCTACCCGGGGCCGGATGGAATGCCTGTGTTCCGTGAGGGAACTTATCGTAGCGACCACAGTAGTCCCTTTGAAGAACGCTGGGGGGGCTGGTACGTCTCAGGAACGCACGGAAAAATGCGTCACATGGGAAACCTGATCTTCCGACAGGGGGACAGCGCGCGGAATCTCAATCGAGATCGTGGAGCGAACGCTGACGACCTGGAACGCTGGTTCGACACCGACCCCTATCTGACGCCGTACAGTGATATTGTGTCGTTGATGGTCCTGGAGCATCAGGCGAAGATGCATAACCTGATCACACGGGCGCAGTTTGAAGGGCGGATTACCGATCGGGACTCGCAGGTGATGAACCGTATGCTGGAACGGGAAGCGGCGTTTCAGAGTGACAGCACAAAGCGACGCTATGAGAGCTCTGCAAAACGGCTGGTGGACTATATGCTGTTTGCAGACGAACTACAGCTGGAAGATCAGATTCAGGGGATCTCTGGTTTCCAGGCTGAGTTTTCCAAAGCAGGCCCGCGAGACAGCCAGGGACGTTCACTACGCGATTTCGATCTGAAGCGGCGATTGTTCAAGTATCCCTGCAGCTACCTGATTTACAGCGAGTCGTTCGAAAGCCTGCCTAAACCGGTTCTGGAAGTGGTATATCGTCAGTTGTGGGAAGTGCTGACAGGTAAGAACCAGAGTAAGGAGTACGCGCATCTCAGTGTCGAGGACCGCCGCGCGATTCTGGAGATCCTGATCGAAACCCGGAAGGGGCTTCCCGGTTACTGGAAGCTGTAAATCGGTTCTGCGTCTGTCGATGTGAATCGAAAACGTAGCGGTTTTGTCTATGAAATCAGACATATACCCCTACATCTGCTTTGATATTGGTTGTTTCGGTGAATTCCCCCGCTTAGAATGACGGCAGTGCAAAGACTGGATTTACAGGGCGTTCTGTCTGCTGGATATTCAATTTCTGTAACCAGTGCCTGGCCGGTCTTTCCGTTCCGAATCTCAAAACAACCGCCGCGCTTAAAACTACGAGGAGCTTACGGGTATGTTGCCCCGACGCGAAGTATTTCCCCACGTAATCGAAATCAATTATCAGGCCAGACAGCGTTTGGGGTGTTGTGTCTATCTGGTATTCAACGACCAGAATGAGTGGTTACTGATCGATATCGGTTACGAAGATACCGTTTCCGAAATCATCGAGATGATCCGGCAGATGGATTTCCCGCTGGCAAACTGCAAATATCTGATTGCAACCCACGCAGATGTCGACCACATTCAGGGGTTGAGTAAAGCGAAAGAACTCCTGCCCAATGCCCAGGTCGTCGCGCATCCCAGTGCAGCCAAACCACTGGAGGAAGGGGATCGGATCAGCACTTATGCCGAGATCAGCGCCCAGGGGATTTCTATCGATATGCCTGCGTGCAAGGTTGATCGGGAAGTCAATGAAGGCGATGTGATTGATCTGGGGGGCGACATTAAGCTGGAGGTCTGGCACACCCCCGGGCATACCGACGGACAGCTGGCATTCCGGTTTGGCGATCTGCTGTTTTCCGGGGATAACATCTACCGCGATGGCTGTGTCGGTCACATTGATGCCCACCACGGTTCGGATATTCCCGATTTCATCGCGTCCCTGGAACGGATTCGTGACTGCGATGCGAAATGGCTGCTCCCCAGTCACGGTCCTATTTTCCGCAATAAACGGGAACTGCTGCAATCGACCATTGATCGTCTGAACACATATCTGCACATGGCAGACTTCGGCACCTGTGCGATCGACTGGCCATTACAGGACGAGTGGGACGATGAGTTGCTCAAAGGCTTTGACCCGGAAACAGCCGAATAACAGCCTGATTTCCGGTGCCCTTGTGTGTTGTTGTGTCCACATGGTCCGTCCTGCGCGCTGTAAAAATCAGGGACGCCAGCACTCTCTTGAAGCTGTATTTTCCACTTTTTAAGGGAGAAGCGGCTCCCAGAGGGCAAATTCCTGCTGCTATAATCGTCAAAACTGCTATCATGCGCAGGATCTTTACGATAATCACAGATGTTGCCTGTGCTGCGACAAGTTTAACCAGACGCGGCGACGAAAAATACCGATATGCGGTGACCGGAACAACGCAATTCAAATCAAGCAGCGGAAGCGGGCATTTCTATTTTTTATGCATTCGAGATTGATTCATTTAGCGAAACCGTGACAATTCATGAGATCTGGTTTGAGCATTTTCCTGTTTTTCAGTGAAGAAAGCTCAAGTCGGGCTCAGTTGTTGAGATATTTTGGATCAAACCGTTTTCAATATGAATTAAGCAGTTCCCTGATTTTCGAACGCGAATTCATGTTATTGATAAAGCCTACTCGGCTAATGGATTAATTAATGGCTTCGTTTTTTGAAAAACGCGATCCATGGGGACACAGTCTATCTTTGTGGGTTGTGGTTCTGATGATCTTCATCACTCCGGTGCTGTTCGGAGTGTTGCGGGAGATCCGCCAGGAAAACAACGTTGAGAACTGGCTCCCCCCCGATGATCCACAGTCAAAAGTTTTGCAGTGGCATCGTGACAGCTTCGGTATTGAAGATCGCGTGCTGGTCTCCTGGGATGGCAGTTCGCTGACGGACTTGCGCGCCGGTCGTCTGCAGCAGTCATTGCTGGGGCAGAAAGATGCCAAAGGCGTTCGTCGGGGTGGTTCACCGTACATTCTGGATGTCGCAACTCCCCAGGATGCGATTCAGAAGATGGTGGATTACCACATCGACGCTGATGAAGCAGAGCGTCGCCTGAAGGGGGTTCTGATCGGGACCGGGATGCTTAAGGTGCGTTTGAGTCCCGCTGGTAAAAAGCGACGAGAACAGACGATTCAGGAATTGATCGCCACAACCAAACGCGAACTGGGCATTGATCTGACTGTCAAACCCGCTTTCACTCCCTGGGTGGAAATGGTTGACGAGACCGAAGAAGGCAGCGTTACTGATGCACCAGTGGAAGAGCCGGACGAAGATCAGGTCGACTTCAAGGCTCTGGTCGAGGCGATCCCCGAACACGATTTTCAATTAATCTGGCCGCGAATGCAGGCTCATTCCAAGCAGGCCGATCAGGTCAAAGAAATCGCACTGTCTTTAAGACGTCCCGAGATCCTGGCGGGGGCTTCGACTGCTGCCGATCAGGAAGTGAAAAGCGATCAGCCAGGTGAAGAACCCAAGCTCATTGAAGACTGTTTTTTCGCGATTGGTACTCCCATCGCAGTGGCGATTTCACTCTCCGATACAGGCGATGCCGACCATGCCTCGGCAGTTGCAGCCATTAAAACAGCTGCCGTTGACGCAGGTATTCCGGAAGAAAACCTCCACATGGGGGGACGCCCGGTTGCGGGGGCTGCACTGAACCGAATGGTAAAAGAATCATCCTGGAATACTGCGTATCCTCTGTGGCAGTTCCATAAACGTTCGGTGACGCTGTTCTCCGGACTGATCGGAATTGCCCTGGCATTCCTGATGCTGCGGAGTGTACGACTGGCCTGCCTGGTGCTGCTGGTCTCCTATTACACAACGTTCGTTGCTGTCTCCATAATTCCCATGACCGGCGGCACGATGAACATGGTGCTGGTCGTGATGCCGACACTGTTGACTGTGCTCACGTTGTCCGGGTCTATTCACGTTGCGAATTACTGGAAGCACGCCGCCCATGTGGATATGAAAACCGCTGTCGTCAAAGCGGTAGAGATGGCACGGGCCCCCTGTATGATGGCAAGTCTGACAACTGCCATTGGTCTGGCTTCACTGCTGACCAGCCCACTATCACCAGTTCGCGATTTTGGCTTCTATGCTTCGATCGGCTGTGTGGTTTCCCTGTTGATGGTACTCTATGGTCTGCCATCGTTACTCCAGTTATGGCCGGCTAAGCCGCCGAAAGCTTCGGAGATCGATACCCGACACTGGCAGGCGTTCGGTCGGGGGCTTGCACGACACCAGTGGCTGGTATCGCTGACCTGTCTTACAATTTTTATCGCTGCCTGTTATGGGTTCAAATGGTTCCGGACCGAGACCAAGGTAATCCGGTATTTTCCCGACTCTTCCCGCGTGATTCAGGACTACCTGTTTCTGGAAGAGAACCTGTCAGGGATTACCCCCGTCGATACCGTGATCTGTTTCGATGAAAAAGCACAGGAAGATCTGAACTTCGAAGAACGTGTCGAACTGGTGCGAAACATCGAGCGGAAAATCGCCGAACATCCTGAGATCAGCGGTACGATCTCGCTGGCTGATTTTCGTCCCGTCTCTGAACCACTGCCCAAAGATGCAAGTACCTTCCAGAAACTGCGTCACGCAAAACGGGTGAACGAGACCGAACGCCGCGTTCGCGAGAGCCTGAAAAAGGAAAAATCAGGCGAAGTAAACCTGGAAGGGGATACTGTAAAATCATTTCTAAATATTGCCGACCATACTGCGGATCTGGAGCAGGAGACTGCTAACGGCGCACGAATGGTCGACATTCAGAAGGGCGACGAAATGTGGCGGATTACCGCACAGGTCGCCATTATGACCGATCTCAACTATGCGGATCTAACGAATGAATTGAACCAGGTGACGCAGTCTGTCTTGCGTGATCATGCCGGGACGACGCATCTGGTGACCGGAACGATTCCTCTGTTTCTGCGAACCCAGCAGGCCGTACTGGAGAGCTTGATCAAAAGCTTTGGGCTGGCCTTTGCTGTCATCGCCGTGGTGATGATGGTGCTGTTGCGGAGCCCAACTGCAGGTCTGATTACGATGTTACCCAACCTGATGCCCATCGGTGTGATCTTCGGACTGTTGTCCTGGATGCACGTGGCTGTGGATATTGGGACAATGATTACCGCATCCGTCGCACTGGGGATCGCCGTGGATGGGACTCTGCATCTGCTGACCTGGTTCAAAATCGGAATCGATGAAGGCAAAACCAAGAGTGAAGCGGTGGCTGCAGCGTTGGGGCATTGTGGCCCTGCGATGTGGCAGACGAGTGCCGTGGTGGCGATCAGCCTGGCGATGCTCTATCCGGCAGAATTACTGCTCGTAAGTCGCTTCGGCATTCTCATGTGTGCTCTGATTACCGCAGCACTTCTGGCCGACATCATCTTTCTGCCCGCACTGCTGGCTGGCCCTCTGGGAACGCTGATTGTGAACTCGCAGAATCGAGAGCAGAAAGCGACTGAGAAACATCCGCTGTTGCAGGAGGGGAAAGAGTCAAAGCCACATCTTTCCCATGTGGTCAAACGGGCACAGTCTGAACAGTCTTTCGAGGCGTAAGTCTCATTTCAGGGTGGCTTTACATTGATTACAGTGTCGTCGGGGATGGCCTTGCAGATCGCTTTCTGGGGCAGGAGCTACGCCGATGGTTCCTGCTTTTTCAGGAAGTAGATATCCATGCTCGACTTCTGCAGCAGGTCGTACTGTTGCCATTCCGGAGGTGCTTCGAACTCAGCGTCGCGGGGCGTGCGGAGTAGCAGGCGACAGTCGGGGCTGGAAACGTTGTCACGGGCCAGTCGCTGCATTGATTCATACAGCCGGGAGCCGGGCTTGAGATCATCGATCATTTTGTAAGGGGGATCGAAGAAGATCAGGTCGAAGGGGACGAAGTCTGGCACATTTTTGGGACGGAACGACGAGAGCAGGGCGTTGGTCTTCCAGCAGAGGGAATCTGCTTCAACGCCGACGTGCGATACATTCTGTTTCAGCAACTCATGAGCCTTCCGGTCCTGTTCGATGAACACAGCGCTGGTCGCGCCGCGACTGAGTGCTTCCAGTCCCAGAGATCCGGTTCCGGCGTAAATATCTGCCACCCGCTTGTCCTTGACTGAATCCCCGAGCCATTCGAAAAGGACTTCCTTGACGAAGTCGGTAATGGGACGGGTGGTCTGACCGGGGTTAGCCTGTAATTTTCGTCGACGATATTTGCCAGCAATAATACGCACGGTAATGACATTTCAATAAATCGAGCGTGAATCTCGGGATTCACACGAAACACAACAAAATACGATGCCGCGATTGTATAACGGAGACGCGGCAAAGAGAAGGATCACTGCTTTTCCTGCTTCTGCCGGGCCACTTTTGCCCAGTGCTGCCGAATGATTTCGGCCGCTTCTTCGGCAATCGAGTGAAACTCTTTCTTTGCTTTCGGAACAGGTGCTTCCGGCTGAGGTAGCTGTGATGTGGAGATAATGGTGGTATCGCCAATCGATTCGCCAGGTTCCCCTTCCGGCGTTTCTTCAGAAAGCCAGGTGGAAATGTCATCATCGGAGAGGGGAGCCGACTGGTCGGGACTGAGGTTAGCAGGCTTCGAAATGGCTTTTCGAGCGCCGGCCAACTCAAGCAGCATTGGTCCGACACGCAATTGATCTCCTGGTTGCAGTGGGGTCTCTGCCTGAATTACCCGGTCGTTGACATAGGTGCCATTGCGACTCTGCAGATCAACGACGTAGAGTGTGCCTTCCCTTGTCGAGAACTGACAATGCTTTCGGCTGACATCTGGATCGGGGATACAAATTTCGCATTCGGGGGCGCGTCCAAGTGTGACCTCTCTTGCGGGGAGTTTGAGCGTTTTTCCCTGGTATTTACCTGTTTTGATAATGAATTTGGGCATGTCTGGCGGGCCTTACATCAGGAAGATGTGATTCGTGCTGTGAACAATGATGGTCGATTTCAACAGACTTCAAAGTGGCAGGCTTGTTTGAATTAATTCGTAGTTTACTGGTTTGTACGGCACAGAAATGAAGGGACTGGATCAGGTCATGTTTTCCTGGTTGCATTGTTTTTCAGAAGTGGTTCAATCATGCAGTGGGACAATTAAGGCATCATTACAGGCGGGGCAGGTCATCGTACGGCCCCGGTGTTTACTGCGGACTTTCAGTTTCTTGCCGCAGCCACAGGAAAACTGTATGCGTTCTTCCTGCTGTTCTCGATGATCGGTGAGGTGTCCTTGTTCCCAGGCATCGTCTGCGATCTCTCTGATCAGTTCCAGGAGTTCGTCGGGATCAAAGGGTTTGAGCAGATATCCGTTCGCACCAACGCGTGCAGCCAGTTCACGAGACTCGGGTAAATCGATGGCTGTCAGAATCAGAATCGGGACGTCGCCTTCCCGTTGCTTCATATGCTCGCAGATTTCAAACCCGCTCTCCTGGGGTATGATCAGATCCAGGATGACAAAATCAGGCTTGTGCATTGAGAAAGATGAATGAGCCTGGCCGCCATCTTTAGCCAGGGTGACATGAAAGTGATGTTCTTCCAGCAGTGTTTTGAGGAAGAACGCCGTATCCTGATCGTCTTCAACGACCAGGATATGATTGACAATCGAAGAGGTCATGTCCAAGCGCGGTTCGTGTGTTGCCATAGTAGTGGAGACTCCTTAATTCAGTGTCCCCGATTCCGTCGGGCCTGCTTTGAGAATGGAACTATACGGCGGTAATTTTTTTCGCGATAACGATCCTGTTAAAAAGTGGTGTGTGAATTCACTCTCATTCGTCAATAGTAGTGTGGGTTGAATCTGGATCTTCTGGTGAGAAATACCAGTAATTTATTATCTCATAGCGACTGAAAAATGACACAGGAAAAGTTTTTATTTCGGCGTAAATAACAAAAACTCCTGAAAAACAGGGGCAAACACATTGACTTTTGGATTTACAAATACTTTACTTACGCTTGGTTCTAGGGGAAAACAACGTTTTTTGCCTGACCACAACACGGATATGACAACACACTATGACGAGGTGGTAGTCCACTTCTTTCATTTTCATTTACCAGTATCAGGAGTTCACAATGGCAGCAAAGGCTACGAAAGATAAGCCACTTACCAAAACAGAGATCCTCAATGCACTAGCTGAAGGTTCTGGACTCACTAAGAAAGAAGTTACCGCTGTACTTGATGAATTAAGCTCACTGATTGCCAAGAACCTTGGCAAACGTGGTCCTGGTGTCTTCAACGTACCTGGTCTGCTGAAGATTCAGGTTCAGCGTAAACCGGCTACCAAAGCCACCACCCGTCCCAATCCATTCAAGCCTGGCGAAATGATGCAGGTTGCTGCAAAGCCTGCTCGCAACGTCGTCAAGGTTCGACCTCTCAAAGCACTCAAAGAGATGGTCTAGTCTCCTGCGTCTGATTGCAGGATGAACGAATTCATTCCGATGCAGCTTCTCTTCGTAGAAGCTGCATCAAATTTGAATTCGGGTAGTAGTTTCCTCTACTCTCTTTGAACTGAACCGACTGTCATTGCTCTGGAATACCGCATCAGGTTTTCTCGAGAAAAAGCCCGATTCAGGTCAAAAACTCAAAAAAAGCAAAATTTCTTCGAAATTAAAGCGTTTTTTGTAAAGTCTTTCTGATTACCTTCGGAAGGGGAAACTCTTGCTGTAAGTGTATTTTATAATACATGTTGCGCCTGCAATGTAACGCCTCATTTTCTCTACTGCCTCTTCTGAAGGGCTCGCATCGGACGGCCTGTGCGCTCATCTCGCGCGCCAGCCTCTTGACGGTATAAATGTGGGCATGTAAAATCTCAACGTTACTTGATCTCAGTGCGACTACTGATGGATCGTTGTAGTGTCCCTGTTTTTCGCGGCACACTACGTCAGGATTTACGTAGGATGATCAGTCATCCTGAGAGAGAAGATGGCATGTTAGTTTTATCTCGCAAGAAAAATGAGAAGATCGTAATCGATGAAAACATCGTGATTACGATTGTTGAAATTCGCGGCGACAAGGTGCGTCTGGGGATTGAAGCGCCCCGCGAAGTACCCATTCATCGTAGCGAAGTTTACGAAGCAATTCAGAACGAACAGAATTCGGTTTCAGGATCTGAGAATGATGCTTCCGAGTTACTGCAATAATTCTGCTGTGCATCTATGAATACTAGAAGGCCGCTTCATAGCGGCTTTTTTTAGCGACTGATTTCAGCCCGATTCCATCCAGCTGGCGTATTCCCATTTTTTTTCTGAGAACCTGAATTCTATTAACGCCGTCCGCTTGACTTATCCGATGGAAAGCTTAGATTACTAATCTCCTCGGCCCCATCGTCTAGTTAGGCCCAGGACATCGGGTTTTCATCCCGAAAACAGGGGTTCAAATCCCCTTGGGGTCAGATTTGAAAAACAGCGATCATTCGAATGAATGGTCGCTGTTTTTTTTGCGCACTGCCTCTTGAATCTCCGGAGTGGTCTGCTGTCTGATTTCGGCTGCATGGACTCGAATACGTCGGACCGCCTCTGCAATTCGTGTCATGGTTTCTACCTCAGAGAGCAGGATGGGATGGTGTAGAACAACCAGTCGCTGATCACATTCAGAGGCGACAGAGAGTTCGTCGGCCTGCAGGTAGCGTCGACGGCTGTGGATCGCCTGCAGAGCCCTGAAGCCTGGGAACAGGGGAATTCCCTCGGCCTGCATTGCGACACAGAACAACTCGCGCGGGATGCTCTCAAATTGCTCTGAGTCATACCAGAGCCCCAGCTTGTAATATCCCGGCTGTGAAGCATGCGCAGAATTGAGACTGTGGTTCTCAAAGCTGGTTAGTCCTGAGTCGCTGCCCAGCTTTCTGATAAGGTGTGTCACATTTTCCTGACGTAACTGGTTTTGTGTATCCAACTGATCCATCTGAGGGATTAAGAGGCCGGCCTGCAGTTCAGAGAGTGGATAGGCAGCATTGCCCCGGTAGGAATAAAGGCGAATCCGTTGGGCGATCTGTGGTGAGGATGTCATCACAGCCCCCCCTCGTCCTGCGGTCAATAGTTTACTGCCTCCGAAGCTGAGAGTGCCAATCTCGCCCCAGCTGCCTGCTGTGCGGCCTTCAATCATCGCTCCCGGGACCTGGCAGGCATCTTCAATCACGGGGATGCCTCGGGCTGCTGCGATCGCTGTCAGAGCCCGCATGGGGACCAGCCCGCCATGCAGGTGTGAAACCAGGATGCAGCGGGTGGCAGGTGTGATCGCCTGTTCTACCAGTTCGATGTCGAGATTGCCGTTGCGGCGATCCACGTCGACCAGCATTGGTGTCGCGTCTACCGTCAGGATATTTTTGAAATTCCCTTCAAAGTCATAAGCGGCGAGGATGACTTCATCTCCTGGTCCGACATTCAGTCCCCGTAGCGCAAGTTCGATGGCGACAGTGCCACTGGAGCAGAGGAGGGCTTCCTCTTTTTGATGGAGCTCACACAGTCGCTGCTGCAGTTCTTTCGTCCAGGGCCCATGGTATTTCCCCCAGAGGCCTGTTCTCTGGGCCTCCTGCAACACCTGGGTGGTGCCTGCGCTCGGGAAAGGCCAGGCTGGTGGACCTGCGGGCAGACAGGGAATGCCGCCGAGGATCGCCGGTTTTTCGCTGAAGGGGCTGTTCACGAGCATGGTTCTAGACTCTAATATTTAAACAGGAAGACGCAAAACGTGAATAACATACTGTTATACTTAAGAACGTTAGAGTATGATGGTGTCAATCTTCAGGGCTCTGATCCATAAATCAGGTTACCAGGTTGAATCAGAAATTCGTCTGAAATCCAGCATACTCGTATTGGCAGGTGAAACCAAGATGTCGCATCAAATCAAATTTATCATGGTGGGTGGGTTTTTAGGTGCAGGAAAAACCACCACTCTCGGACGGCTGGCGAAGCATTACACGGATCAGGGATTGAACGTCGGTGTGGTTACCAATGATCAGGCGGCGGATCTGGTTGATACGAACTCGCTGCGTTCTCAGGGGCTGAATGTCGGAGAAGTTGCAGGTGCCTGTTTCTGCTGCCATTTTAATTCGCTGATGGACACCATTGGCGAACTCGGTTCACAACAGAGGCCTGACGTAATTCTGGCCGAGCCGGTCGGCAGTTGCACCGATCTGGTTGCCACCGTGATTCAGCCGATCAAGCAGTTGTACGATGCAGATTTCAAAATCCAACCTTATGCCGTGCTGATGAAACCCAGTCATGGTTTGAAAATTCTAAAAAATGAGCAGGGTTCCGGATTCTCACCGAAGGCGGCGTATATTCTGAAGAAGCAGCTGGAAGAGGCAGATCTGATTCTCATCAATCGGATCGATGAATTATCTGGAGAGGCCGTGGAAGAACTGACAGCGCTGGTCAATGAACAGTTTCCCGGAACACCTGTCCTGCGGACATCCGCTCTGACGGGGGCAGGCTTTGAAGGATTGATCGAATTTCTGGAACAGGAAGGCGATTTCGGCGGTAAAATTCTGGACATTGATTATGATATCTATGCGGAAGGTGAAGCAGAGCTGGGCTGGTTGAACAGCAGCGTGCATGTTTCAGCTGAGACCGAATTCTCCCTGGATCAGCTGTTGCTGGATGTGATCAGTCAACTGCAGGCTTCATTCCGCGAACAGGGGGTAGAGACCGCTCACCTGAAAGTGATCGGTTTGTGGGAAGGATTTTTTGGTGTCTCGAACCTGGTCAGTAACGACAGTGAACCGAAGCTGTCGCTGGCATCCGACTGCACGGTCAAGGAAGTCGATCTGATTGTGAACGCCCGCGTGGCCTGCGATCCAGACGCGTTGACCGAGCAGGTCATGAAGGTCCTGGAGCAGTGTGCTGGGGCTTTGAATGCGAAACTGGAGTTCAATCAGACCCAGAGTTTCCGCCCAGGTCGACCGGTGCCCACTCATCGGTATGCAACGCCCAAGTAATTCCTGCAGGCTCCGGACGGGGCCGGCAGGGTCGGCTTCAGTTTGGGGATGTGATGTCTGAGTTAAGTGATCTGTTTGACGCTGGTCGACGGCAGCGGTTTCGACGTGGACTGCAGGCCTGGTATGCGGTCCATCAGCGGGATCTTCCCTGGCGGAATATTGAAGATCCCTACAAAGTCTGGATCAGCGAGATCATGTTGCAGCAGACCGTGGTTGCTGCGGTGATCCCCTATTTCGAAAAGTTTATGGATCGCTTTCCCGACGTGCAGACTCTGGCTGTGGCCGAAGAGGGTGAAGTGCTGCAATACTGGGAGGGGCTGGGTTACTACAGTCGAGCTCGGAACATTCATAAAGCGGCCAGGGTGATCGCAGAGGAACTCGAAGGCGTCTTTCCACGAGACGTCGATGGTCTGCAGGCGCTACCTGGAATCGGCAGATATACCGCTGGGGCCATCTGTTCATTCGCCTATGATCAGCGGGCACCGATTGTAGAGGCGAATACACTCCGCCTGAATTCGCGATTAATCGGTCTGGAATTAGATCCCCGCTCAAAATCCGGACAGGAGCAGTTGTGGGAATTCGCAGAGTTGATTCTGCCTCGCAAAGCACCGGGAGCGTTTAACCAGGCGTTGATGGATTTGGGGAGTCTGATCTGTACGCCTCAGAATCCACAGTGTGCCGAGTGTCCGGTGAGTGCCTGTTGTGAAGCGTTTCTTACTCAGCGACAGCAGCAGATTCCGGTTCCTAAAGCGCGGCCGGTGATTACTCCTCTGACGGATGCTTCGATCGCGGTCTTCGACGGGCAGAATGTTCTGATTCGGCAGCGGACAGCAGGCGAACGCTGGGCGGGGCTCTGGGATTTTCCAAGATTCACTCTGCAAGAACTGAATGGTACTCCGCATCCGGCTGCCCCCCGAAAGAAATCCACCCGGGAGCAGTTGCTGTTCGATGAGGAAATGGAAGTGGGTAACCACATCGCAGAAATTCCGGAGGGGTTGAACGCGTCTGTGATTCCTCAGTTGGAGGCGTATGTGCGCGAGCACTCAGGCGTGGCGGCTTCGATTCGTCAATTTGCCCAGGAGATCCGTCACAGCGTGACGCGATACAAGATTCGGCTGTTGTGTTTTATCGCCGAGGTCGAAGCGGACGAAGCCCTGGAGTCGTCCGAATATCGGTGGGTGCCTGTGAGTGAATTGGGCGAATATCCCCTGTCAGTCACGGGGCGAAAGTTTGCGCAGCTGCTGGCCGGGCAGGTGGGGAACTGATCGCATCGGTTTGGGTTAGCGCGTAAAAAATCCCCATTCTCAAAATTGCCTGAGATTGAGAATGGGGAAAACGCATTTGACTCAAGAGAAGAAAGCGGCATCCGTGCCAAAAAAGCCTTCCATGGAAATAGACTTTAGGTTTACCGGATGTGATGGGGGTACTGAATGAGTCGCTCCCTCTCCCGTAGTCAAAGACGCTGAAGGTCTATATGTATCGTAGATCGATTGTGGATTAACCAGAGAGCTCTTTGAAGAGTGTGCCGAATTCAGGCATGTCCTGTTCGAGCAGATTCTGCCAGGCCGAGAGATTCCAGATTTCAACGCAGATCACTGCGCCAACAATCATGACCTCCTGGTTGGGTTGGACTCCCAGAAACTCGCGAAATCCTTCCGGAATTGTGCAGCGAGAACGATTGGCCAACTGAATCGTGCGGTTCCGGGTCGACAGCAGTCGCCCCAGGCGTTGCACTTCATCCCAGCGATTCTCCAGGCGATGAGCCTGGATCTTCTGTTTGATCAGGTCAACTCCCTGATCATGTCTGGATTGCCAGTCGGAGGCTTTCCAGAGACTGAGGCAGCCAGCACGCTCTTTGGTGAGCATCGTTTCCCCGGAATCGTCAGTCACGGCTTGAGCCATATCAGCAGGGAGCGAAATCCGGAAACGGTCGTCGACCGTCCGTTTGATCTCTCCTGTGATAAAAGTTTCACCGCTCATAGTCAGCCTGACGGAACAGGGGTGATTAAACCCGATTTGCAACAATCTTGAATGATTTCAACATTGTACTGGGCGGATAACCCGCAATCAACTAGTTATCAAAGATCAATTGGGCAGGAAACCCACTAGGAACCGAATTTACCGTTCGCAATTCAAAAAGGCAATCACTGATTGTCTGATTCTCCTGATTTTGTCAATTTTTCTGTCTGACGCTGATATGAGTGATTTTCCCGCTCCAGAAATATTTGGGTGAGGATGACCGTTTGGTAGCGTTGTGAGCCTGTGCAGGCTGAATGAGAAAGGACGTCGATGAGACAGGGGTAGGAAGCGTGTTGAGTATTTCAGAATGACTTGAAATAAAAAAAGCGACCTCCGGAATCAGTTCGGAGGTCGCTTGTTGATCATTCACTTGAGAGACGACCGTAGCCGTCGGTGAATCTTAATACTCACGGTGCTTCAGGATACCCGGCAGTGGAACGGGATAAGATCCATCGGCACGAGCGATCACCGGAGCGGGCGAGTCCATGGTCAGTTTATCCACATCGGGAGCGAACTCCTGTTTGCAGTTCAACATTTCATCGTAGGTAACGATCTGCCCTGTGTGGGCAGCCATACGACCCATGGCGGTAACCAGGCTGGCTTCCGCACCGCGCTGAACTTCGTTGTAAGGTTGATCCTCACGAATGGCGGTAATCAGATCGTCCCATTCGATCTGATACGGGTTCGGCTCAGGCTGTGGGAATTCCCAGAGAAGATTATCTCTGTCCTCATTGTAGCCTTTGTAGATTCGAGGTTTAGCCGGGTGGTGGGCTGAGGTTGAGATAACCGCCAGTCCTTTGGTGCCGTGCGCAAAGCTGGCAAACTTCTGGCGACAGCCGGGAATCGTACGACCGCGCAGGAAGAGCTTGGTTCCATCGGCGAATGTGTATTCGACGCTGTAATTGTCGAAGTTTTGATCGACGTTATCGCCGCGGTAATGGCGTCCACCCGATCCATCGGCTTGAATCGGCCACGCATCTTTCATCCAGCAGCTTTCATCGATGTTGTGGATCAGGAAGTCACTGTATCCACCACCGCTGGCCCAGAGGAATCCATGGAAGCGGGAGATCTGATATAAGAGTTCGCTTTTCATGTCAGGCGGCTGGGGGCCGGTGGCAGCAGAACCGGTGAGACCTGCCATACGATAGGCCCGCAGTTCGAGAACATCTCCGATCTGACCATCTTTGATGCGATCGTAAAGTTCCTGGCGTGCTTTACAGTGCCGGCACATCAGACCGACGCCAACCTTGAGGTTCTTCTCAACAGACTTTTTGCCAAGCTCAAGCATCTTGCGGGTACTGGGACCGTCGACGGTGATCGGTTTTTCCATGAAGACATTGATGCCTTTTTCGATGGCATAACCGAAGTGAACCCAGCGGAAAGCGGGAGGGGTGACGAGCAGTACCACATCTCCCGGACCGAGACAGCTGATTGCTTTCTCGTAGCCATCAAAGCCGATGAATTTCTGGCTGTCGGGAACATCGACTTTGTCGCCGTGGATTTTCTTCAGGCTGTTGTAGCTGGTATTGAGGCGATGGTCGAAGACGTCTGCCATCGCGACGAGTTTAATGGGACCACTGGTGGTGGAGAGCGCGTTGGAGGCAGCTCCGGTACCACGTCCGCCACAGCCAACCAGGGCGATTTTAATTGTGTTATCTTCGGCAGCATGTACGTGTGGAATAGACGTGCCTGCCAGCACAGAAGCCCCTGCAGCAAGTCGACTGGAATTCTTTAAAAATTCGCGACGTGATGAGATGTCCTTGGGCGCTTCACTCATGTTGGGCTCCTTAGTTGTAGCTAATGAAGTTGAAAACAGATGGAAGGTTTATCTGACCGGCCGATTGAAAAAGGAAAGCAGAGAATCAATCGATTGACCGTTTAGTAGAAAGCGGAATTCAATCAGATAAAAATACGTATAATGATATCTGATTATATCAATGCGAAAGAGGCAGTTGCAACTTGTTCGTAAAGAATGTGAAGAGTCACAAGGCAGGGTTTTGCGGAGAGGAAACGATAAAAAAAGCCGAAGACTCGAGACGAGTCTTCGGCGGGTGATTACTAAGTGATCTTAATTTATATGGAGTCGAATCACGGGCAGGTTAGAAGTTGTAATTCGGGTTCTGCGGATCGAAGTCTGCATCGGTCAGACCAACGTTGGTGCGGATGTTGGTGTAGGTGTATTCTTCGACCAGTTCCGGTTTCGCATTGCGACGTGTCGGCCAGTCATACTGTTCGACGCGTACGGGCAGGTTGGTTGCTTTGTCGATGTAGAGCCGCGTCATCTGGAAGCGGATTCCCTGACGCTGCTGAGGATAGCTGGTCTGCAGAACTTTACATTGCATGTTGCCCAGTTTGGCATCCGGGAAGTATTTAACAGCAACGCCAGCATCCTGTTTCCGTTCTTCATTCCATTGTTTCAGAATCTGGTACAGCATTTTGCGAATGCCGATGGTTGTGATCGGGTAGCGGCTTTCATCCATGGCCTGCGGGCTGTTAGGCTGCAGAGAGACGGTACCGACCAGACCTTTGATACCGGTCTCGTGTGCGAGGATCTGGTTTCCATTGCGACCATGGAAGTAGATCACTTCACGTCCTTCATGAGGATTAAGGAAGTTCAGATAGACACTGAGTGGTTTTTCACGAAACTTGATCTGCATCGTGTGAGTAGGCTGCATTCTGCGTCCTACTTTTTCACGTTTGATGAAGGTCCCCTGAAAGTCTTTAATGTCAGCCGTTGTTTCATAGCTCTGCATCGCCAGGCGGATAGCCGGATCCAGAGCATGGCCCGAACTTGGGGTTTCAGCGTGCAGGTTATTTACCTGAGTGAGGCTGGCAGTCAGGGCGAGAGCAAGAACTCCAGTGAACGCTGCCACTTTCCCCATCTGGCGACCCAGAACGATGCGCGTTTGGTAAGCGAATTGTTTTACCATTGAATTTCGTGACTCCCTTTGTCGAAATCCACTTGTTTTGGACTGATTCCGAATGAGCACATTGGCGGAGGAACGGTCTCAAAACCAGTAAGAATTATATAGATCACTCTGCAGTACGGAAACGTCTGACTGAGTTTCCCTCATATGAAATGATACGGTGTTTAGGTTCGATGTCGAGCAGAGGTTTGAACATTCAAAACTCTCTCGACACTGTATAAATAATCGAACCGATGCCCAGACCGTAATAAATCAGATCACGTGTTCTCTTGGTTTTTTGATAAATTGTCAAGACAGATTCTTTAGATTGACTCGTTGCTACCTAAGTTTGTGACCTTTTTATTCTGCCTGAAGTTAAAGGGTGTCCTATTTTAACAGCCGGCAGGGGGGCGCAAGATAGATGATTCATTGAAGATTTGTCGAATTCAACAGAATTTCAGAAACTTCAATTGTTGGGATTCAGGTGATTCTGTATGATTCGCGACCTTGAAACTGACTGGATACATTTCAAAAAATGCCGATCTGCCTCAGGAATTCAGAAGTCAGTTGAACAACCGGGCCCCACAGCGAAGGCGAATTTCTGATTAGATTAATTGTGGTTAAACAGGAAGGTTTCTGTTAACCAGACACATTGAGAACAAGGAGTGTTCCCATTGTTCCGATCGGATCTGATCCGATAGCGTGATTGCGAACATGGAGGAGAAACGCAAATGCGCTCCAAAACAAATGACTTTTTTTCGACGATTCTTGTGTTAATCCCATTGGTGGCAGTACCGATGCTGGCCATCTTCGGGATTCCGGAAATCGCTCCTGTGAAAAAGTCTGCCCTCAGTGAAAACGACCTCTTCAACCAGGAAGATTCAACGCAGTCTCCCTTTGAGGAAATCTCTTTCGACTCTTCTTCCCACGAAATCGATCTGGGTGGAGAAGCTAGTTTGAACGGTGCCGCAGGCAATGGTCGGTCCGCACAGAATCCGTTTGGTAATACAGCATCACAGTCTCCCAAGCGAAGTCGACGCGATGATGAGTGGCTGCCACCTGCAGGGGCCCTTGATGGCTGGGAGTTGGAACCATCTGCACAGAAAGGTGAGCCCGGTCAGGAGATGGCAGGGTTGAATCCTCCGGCTGAGTTTCCTGGTGAAGCACAGATGCAGGACAACCGTGAGCCGAATCCGATACAACAGGCCGGCTTTGATGGTCAGTCGGAGTTCGCACCAGGTGTTGAGAATGCACTGGGGCAGGAACTTCAGCAGTTTGAAAGCCAGGCGAATACTGCCAATCCATTTGACACACCGCAGCAGCCATCCGCCATTCAACAGGCTGCAGCCCAGGAACCAGTTCGCGAAGTGGATCCCCAGTTCCGGCAGCGAGCCGAACTGATGCTCAGACGGGATCCGGCGACCTGGAGTGCCGCGGTTCAGAAGTTGAACGAACTGGGCATTCGCGATTATCGCCTTGAACCTGGTGTCCGCCCGGACGAATTTCTCTTCAGCTGTTCCTATTCACCACCACAGAATCCGCGGATTTCCAGAAGGTTCGAAGCAGAAGCACTTGATCCATTGAAAGCCGTAATCAAAGTATTGCAGCAGGTGGATGAGTGGAATCGTCAGCAGTAAGCTGCCAGCGAAACTGAAATCAAAAACAGGCCCGCTCTGAAATCGAATCAGAGCGGGCCTGTTGCATTATGGGGTTAGCAGGAACTTATGAAGCTGACAGATCAGGCTTCGTTTTTCTTCTGCTGTTGTTTCCGCTTTTTAGCTTCCATTTTTTTGCGAAGCTCTTTGGATGTGGGTGGCGCTTTGCGTTTCAACTCACGTTTTTTCTCGACAGCGCGATTGCCTTTTTCAACCTGGCCACACAGATCAGCCAGTGACTTCTCGACGTCCTGCTGCCGATAGGATGATCCAGCAGTCCAGGCACGGCAACTGGTGTGCCCCTGGACTTCATAGCTCTGATCCAGGCTGCGAATCGCGTGGCTGAATTCAACCAGTTCATCATTAATGGCGGTGGAAGCAGCGCTCAGGCCGACAGTGGCACCGATGACTCCGACCGTTCCCAGCATGACCAGCTCGGCTGACATGACCAGACCGGCTTCATCGCACCAGAAGTTCGTTAACAGTTTCATAATAGACCTCTCAGAAAGTGGTGACAGTTTCTTGAGAGTGAGGTGAGAGTGAGTTCCGCCTGTTCCGATTGTAGTGATTATTCGGATTAAACGGATTGTATCGATTTTACGCCCATTGTAAATATAGGTAATATGAAAAGTGTGAATAAGTGTGTTTCTTTTGCATATAAATTCTGTAAGTCCATATATCGCAGTCTGATATGGAAATACTTTGCTAATCTGCCGGGGATAATGCCGCCTTGGGGGCTTGTCAGGCAGTTGATTAGATTGCATCGTGTCAGGAGTAATTCAACGAGAAGAAGCCTGGCTTGGTTGGCATGCAGCGACTGATTGAATCCCCGGGATACGTTTCAGTCAGAGCACAGCAGTGATGCATTCAGGAGAAATTCCCGGGACTGAATCCCTTTATACTTGCCTGTTAAGGTCATTCGGGACATGATCGTACCGATCAAAGATCCGACAAATACGGTATTTAGCAACAGAGCAGGAGAAGGGTTTAACGAGTATGTCCTCACAACAATCGCCACTCAGCATTGGTATTCGTCTCTCAATTATGATGTTCCTGGAGTTCTTCGTCTGGGGAGCCTGGTATGTAACCGTTGGTAACTACATGGGAGCCAACGGAATGGGGGATGCGATTTACTGGGCTTACACTGTAGGGCCGATCGCGGCGATCGTCTCACCTTTTATCCTGGGTATGGTGGCAGACCGCTTTTTCTCTTCTGAACGCGTCCTGGCCGTGCTGATGGTCATCGGTGGTGCGGCACTCTATTACGCTCCGCACGTTGTAGGACCTGATGGGGAAGGGAGCAAAACCTTCATCCTGTTACTGCTGTTACACATGCTGTGTTACATGCCAACCCTGGGGCTGACCAATACGATTGCTTTTTCGCATCTCAAGAATCAGGAAGTCTGGTTCCCGCTGGTCCGTGTGTTTGGGACCCTGGGCTGGATTGTCGCTAACGTTGTGGTCAGTAAATTCATGCAAGCTGACATGACTCCCAAACCGCTGTTCGTGGCTGGTGGAGCTGCAGTGCTGATGGGGATTTACAGTCTGACCCTGCCACACACTCCGCCACCGTCTAAAGGTAAGGAAATTTCAATTCGGGATATTCTCGGACTGGATTCGCTGGCACTGCTGAAAGATCGATCTTTTCTGGTCTTCATGGTCAGCTCACTGCTGATCTGTATTCCCCTGGCAGCTTATTACGCTTACGCACCGGTGTTTGTCGCCGATGCCGGAATAGCGAACCCTGCATTTAAGATGTCCTTCGGTCAGATGTCCGAAGTGTTGTTCATGGTGCTGATGCCCTTCTTCTTCAAATCCCTGGGAGTCAAACGCATGCTGCTGTTCGGTATGTTCGCCTGGGTTGTCCGTTATGGCCTGTTTGCTGCTGGAGCAACTGATGGTGTTGTCTGGATGATTGTCATCGGGATTCTGCTGCACGGTATCTGTTACGACTTCTTCTTCGTGACAGGGCAGATCTATGTCGATCAGAAAGCGGGACCCTCAATTCGTGCCCAGGCCCAGGGCTTTCTGGTATTCGCGACTCAGGGAGTTGGGATGTTGCTGGGGGCACTGATCAGCGGAAACCTGATCAATACGATTGTGACCGGCGAAGGGGCAGCCAAACTGCAGAACTGGAAAGAGTTCTGGATCATTCCGACCGTGGCAGCGCTGGTGATCATGGTCCTGTTCTTCCTGTTGTTCAAGGATTCTCCACAGGCACCTCAAGAAGTCAGCGAAGAAGATGTCGCGAAGGCCGCTGGTGCCGAAGAGATGGTCTAAACTGCTGATTCGATCTCAATCTGAAATGGAAAACGCCCGCTGGCTCAGAGCTCCAGCGGGCGTTTTTGTTTATCAGATTATTATCTGTAGGGGGGACGTTACCGCCCGGGAACCGGAGTTGCCTGCAGGCGAACAGGAGTCATCGATTCGACGAGAATGTATTCCCCGCGTAAATCATTTCGGAACCAGCGTTTGCCAGTCACGCCGATTGCCCGACCCTGGACGGCGTCCAGATTGATCTGAGGAGAGACCGGCTGCAGATAGGCCAGAAAGCGTCCATCCGGGGCAACCAGAGCATGTGTCGGCATGCCACGGCTGATATTGGACAGACGTCGTACGATCCCCGCTCCTGAGAACTGAGGTTGAGCAGGCTGAGAAGGCTGCTGCATCTGAGGCTGGGGAACAGTTGGTGTTGGTGCACTCGGTTGTGGCAGTGGTGGAGCCGGCTGGCTCGGGATGACTGGTTGAGTGGGAGCAGCAGGCTGCCCGGGAATCATGGAATCAGCAGGTTCGGGAGTGGGGGGGAGCAGTCCGTTCTCTCCCACAGGAACTTCCGGTGAGGGATAGCGATTCGTTTTGTTCTGGTCCGGAGCCATCGAGACCAGTTCTGCATCCCGTTTGCTGGTTTCTTCTGCCAGCTTCAGGAAGTCCTTGTACTCTTCTTTGACTTTGCGATAGCGATTGACGGCATCGATGCGGAGATCGATCTTACTGGCGATCGCCGGAAGTTTGATTTCCTGCTGCAGAGTTTTATAGTCCTGCTCCAGGCCATCCAGATCCCAGCTCGTCGGTTCGGCTTCAATCATCGCCCGGAACTGAGTGTCGATGGTTTTGATCGCGTCCTTGGCGGCAGCGATTTCGTCAACTTGAGGAACACTCCGCCGGGCAGAGCCATCGGTGGGAGTTCGAATCTGTTCCTGATTTGGAGCAGCTGGCGTCTTAATCTCGGGCATACCCTGGCTGAAGGGGTCAGCGTCATTCTGAGCGATCGGCGAATCAATCATTGCCGGGGCACTTTTGCCAGGCTGATATTCATCTGTAGGGAGCAACAGGTGTCCTTCAACCCAGCGCCATTCGCCAACGGGAGGTTTGATGCGATACATCAGCACATTACCAAATTCCGTTTGAACATTTTTGCTGTCCAGAATGGTGATTTCATCATTTTTTGAGAGTCGGATCTGCTCGACTTCCCGCGATTCATCAAAGGCACTTCCCACCCGGACGACGACGCCATTTTCTGTCACGCGTCCCCGATTGCCATTGAGTTTCTGTACATGTTCTGCACGAACCCAGCTGAAACTTCCCTGGGGAGGGGCGATCATAAACCACCCACCCGGATCGTGGCGGTGTACGGTGACGCGGTTGCCCCGTTTGAGTTTGAGCGTCGGATAATAGCGACGTCCATTGCCGCTGCGAACCAGGGCTTCGTCTGCATTGACGACCGCTTCGTAGGGAAAGGTCCGTTTTTTCGCAAAAACATCGTCAGCCAGGCTGAGGAACAGCCCTGTCATTAATATAGGTGTCAGGATCCAGCGGTCTAACGGACACATGGAATAAGCCTCCGTGCTGACTTTTTTACAGCCCATTTGAAAGGTATAAGGTGAGTTGTCGCGAGTGTTTGAGGACAACCAGAATTGTTTGGGAAATACGAATCGGGGGCGATTCATATCGGGGAAAGGTTGAATTTGAGAATTGAAAGAGGTGCGTGTGATAATTCAAACGCCATATCAAGGCAAGACCAAAAACCGAGTGACTGGAACTGCGCAGGGACCTGCGACGAAAAACCCGAAATCGGTTTGTAAATTGAGCGTGAAAGCGGATTTTTTCGTATTGACCTGATTTTAAAACTATGCAAAATTACCGTTCTCTCGATGCGGGCAGTCGGAAAAATATGAGATGTTTTCCACTGAACGCGATAGTTAAACTTACATTTCCATGATGTACGGGTTCCGTGAAGGTCTCCTGAAAACGTGAGACGGAATCGGGCCTGATTCAGAAAATCTATTTTCGTTTGATTGCCACTACGGACAGTGGTCCATTCTGCAAAGGAGTGCTTCGGTCGTGAAAAAATTAATGACATCTGCTACAGTTCTTGCCATTGTTGGTTGCTTTGCCTGTTTCACCGAAACAGCATCTGCACAAAACAATGCTCCCAGCAAGACCTCTTCTGTGGTACACAAAGTGGGCCTGATCGACATGGCTCACGTGTTCAAGAACTACGAGAAATTCACCGCCCTGCGTGAAGAGCTCAAAACTGAAATTCAGCAGAGCGATGCCAAAGCGAAAGCCATGGCAGAGCAGATTCAGGCTGTTCAGAAAGAGATGCAGGATTTCAAACAGGGCAGCCCTGAGTACCTGGCTCGCGAAAAGCAGCTGGCCCAGGCCGCTTCCGACTTCGAAGCATTCCGTAAAGTAGCACAGCGTGATTTTTTGCGGAAAGAATCCCGGATCTATCACACCATTTACATGGAAGTGACTGAAACGGTTCAGAAGTACGCAAAGATCTACAACTACACTCTGATCATGCGGTTTAATCGCGAAAGCCTCGACACCGATGATCCCAAGAAACTGATCCAGGGTATGAATCGCCAGGTGGTATTTCACCGTGCTGACGATGACATCACTCTGTCCGTGCTGGACTACCTGAACCGCAACTACAAGAGCCAGGCAGGAGCTGCCGGTGGTTCTGCTACTCGTCCGACTCCCGGTAACACCCGGCAGTAGTAGAGAAGGGTTCTCATGCACTCCTCAAACGGATGCAGCGCAGGTCTGAATCTGCCTGCATCCTTTTTGTGGTTGTTTCAGTGCACCAGGATCATCTTTCTTTTTGAAGGAGCAGCCCATGCGAACTCGCCAACAGAGAACGCTGGCCAGATCAGTACAGTGTCGCGGAGTCGGGATCTTCACAAACTCTGATGTGAAAATTCGCTTTTTCCCCGCACCGGAAAATCATGGAATCCAGTTTGTCCGGACGGATCTGAGTGGATCCAAACCAATCCCGGCTTTGATTGAGAATGCCGTCTTTCGGCAGCGGCGGACTGCGATTGAATTCGAAGACGCTTCTGTCGAAATGATCGAGCATGTCATGGCCGCTCTGGCAGGATTGCAGATCGATAATTGCCGCATCGAGATCAATGCTCCCGAGGCTCCCTGTTTTGATGGTTCCGCGCTGGAGCTGTCAGAGGAGTTTCTGGAAGCGGGAATCGTAGAACAGCCATTCCCCCGGAAAGTGATTTCGATTCAGCAGCCAGTGACCGTGGACAATGAGGCGGGCAGCTTTATTCAGGCTCGTCCTTTAAATCGGTCTGTCATGGCGATTGGCTACTATCTGAACTATGGCGCAGACTCGCCGGTTGAGCCTCAGTGTCTGACTCTGGAAATCAATCCGGAGGTCTGGGTGAACCAGTTGGCTTTTTCCCGTACGTTTGTGCTGGAAGAAGAAGTCGCAGCCATGCGTGAGCTGGGCTACGGTCAGCGGTTGAGTGCCGCCGATCTCCTGGTTCTGGGGCCGGATGGTCCCGTTGATAACGAATTAAGGACACTCGACGAATGTGTCCGCCACAAAATGCTGGATTGCCTGGGAGATTTTGCTCTGCTGGGCTGTGACCTGCACGGTTATTTCAGCGCAAATCAGTCGGGGCATTCTCTAAATCGAGAGCTGATCCGGCAGATCAGGTTAACGCATCAATCCACGGAATCCGAAACAGCCTGGAAGGTTGCTTAAAAAGTATTGATTCAGCTGCTGGACAGCTATTCCATCACACTCTGGTATGTCACTGACTGCAGACTTTTTAGGACGTCAACACACATGGCGACAAGTATCTCAAATCTCTCCCACGTCGATCCCCAGGCAGAAATTGGAGAGGATGTGACAATCGGCCCATTCTGTTTTGTGGGACCGGATGTCAAAATTGGGAATGGGACTGTACTGGACAGTCATGTTTCCATCACGGGACATACTACAATTGGCGAACGAAATCGTTTTTTCCCGACATCAGTCATTGGCAGCGAGCCACAGGATGCCGGCTATCATGGTGCTCCCACCCGATTGATCATCGGTGACGACAATCTGTTTCGAGAAGGATGCACGATTCATCGGGGCGCCGAAAAAGAAGACCACTGCACACGCATTGGCAATCGAAATACATTCCTGTGTAATTCTCATGTCGCTCACAACTGCCGGATCTTTGATGATGTGACACTCGTCAACGGCGTGCTGCTGGGCGGACATGTGCATGTGCACGACCGGGCGATTGTTTCCGGAAACACGGTCGTCCATCAGTTCTGTACCGTAGGAACGCTGGCCTTCGTCAGCGGCGGTGCCCGGGCCACGATCGACGTGCCTCCCTTTATGATCTGCACGGGCTCCGATGATTTTCGCGTGCGGTTTGTCAACCTGGTTGGCATGCAGCGTGCGGGTATTTCGGAGAGCTCAATTGCAGTCATCCGCAAAGCGTACCGTCTGTTCTATCGCAAGAATAAAAAACTGGACGAAGTCCGCGAAATTTTCAGTCAGGAACTGGAGGGTGTAATGCCGATGGCATTGCAGACTCTGTTTAATCATTTTGAAGGAATTCAGGGGAGTAAAGCGGGACGAGGACGAGAAGCAGCCGCCCGCAGCGCCAAATACGTTCCTGAAGAAAACAGTCAAGATTCAACACGGAGAGCAGCATGAGTTCATTGAACGTGGCCGTCGTCGGGGTCGGAGCTTTAGGGCGGCATCACGCCCGGATTTTAGCTGGCATGGAAGGGGTCAATCTGTGTGCAGTTGCCGACACCAATCCTGATCAGGGACAGGCCATTGCCGAGCAGCACGGCACCCGCTGGGTGGCAAATTACCGTGAGCTATTTGATTCCGTGGACGCGGTTTCTCTGGCCGTACCGACTCATGCCCATCTGGCGATCGCCGGTGAATTTCTTTCACAGCAGATTCCCGTACTGGTCGAAAAGCCAATCGCCTGTAATCTGGCTGAAGCAGAAGAGCTGGTGCAGATTGCGGAAGCCAATCAGACTCTGCTGCAGATTGGACATGTCGAGCGGTTCAATCCTGCCACCCAGGCTGCTTTCCAGCGCTGTCCGCAGCCACGCTTTATTCGCAGCGAACGCGTCAGCCCTTACACCTTCCGTTCAACCGATATCGGTGTGATTCACGATCTGTTGATTCATGATATTGACCTGGTACTGTCCGTCGTCCAGTCCCCGCTGCAAAGCGTGGAAGCGTTTGGAATCTCAGTGATGGGCGAGCATGAAGACGCCGTTCAGGCGCGTCTGCGATTCCAGAATGGATGTATTGCCGACCTGACTGCCAGCCGGATCTGCCCGGTGGCGAAACGGACCATGCAACTCTGGGGTGTTTCCGGATGTGTAACCGTTGACTTCACCAGCCGGGAAGTGAATTCCTTTCGGCCTTCAGAAACTCTGTTGTACGGCACTCCTCCGCTGGAGCGAGCCCGGAAAGCAGGCGTAAACCTGGAAGCATTGAAACAGGAAGTCTTCGGAACGTTTCTGAAAGTGGAGAATCCTGAAGTTTCTTCGGCAGATGCTCTGACTGCAGAGCTGAGCAGCTTTGTGGAATCGATTCGTAATAATACAGCGCCCCTGGTAGGGGGAACCCAGGCTCTGGAAGCAATGCAGGTTGCAGAGCGAGTACTGGAAGCAGTCAATGCTCATCAGTGGGATGGCAGCCAGCAGGGACCTGTCGGACCCTTCATCCAGTTTCCGAGCGAACAACGCCGCATGGCCGGCTAGCAGGCACCCGAAGCGGGAACTGCGTCAGCCAGCCAGCGTTGTTCGAGGGAGTTGAGACGAGGTCCTCAGGCCGCTTGATCAGTCAAGCTCTTTTAATGCCTGGGCGACCTCTTCGGCGTGTCCGTTGACTTTCACCTTGGGCCAGGCTGCGGCAATTTTGCCTTCCTTGTTGATCAGGAAAGTCGCACGCTGGATCCCCATGTACTTCTTGCCGTACATGCTCTTTTCTACCCACACACCATACTTTTCAGCGATGGCATGGTCTTCGTCTGCGAGCAAGGTGAAAGGCAGTTCGAACTTGGTCGCGAATTTTTCGTGAGACTTTACCGAGTCGGGGCTGATACCCAGAATGACGGTGTCATTTTTCTTGAAGGTAATAACCCGATCCCGGAAGTCACAGGATTCAGTGGTGCAGCCGGGGGTATTGTCTTTGGGGTAGAAGTACAGCAGTACGTTCTTTTCCCCTTTGAATTCGCTCAGGCGGACTTTGCCTTCCGGATAAGCGGGGAGAGTAAAAGCAGGAGCACGCTTGCCAACTTCAGGTACGTTGCTATCGGTAGCCATGTTGATTCCTTGATGAAGTCTGAGGGGCGAACCGGGGCTGGTTCGTTAGGGCGCGATGAAGCCAGTCGGAATACGAATCAGACTGGAATGCAAAACTTCAGTCACGCACCTGCATGATAACAGTCTGACATGGAATTTTCGACAGAGAGCCGCTGTGCAATGTGGTAGAACCTGTTTGAAATCAGGCGCGCCAGTATTGGCGATGATACTTCGTGACCGTGTCCAGGGCTGGCTTGGCTTTGCCGTCTTCGTTGACCAGACCCGAGTGGGGAAATCGGCAGGCATCCTGGTCACGGAACTGTGACCAGTAAACACCGGTTACCGCTGGTTTAGCCAGTAGCAGGGGGAGATAAAGCTCGATCCACTCGGCCTGGGCTGCTTCACTCCAGCCGGTTTTCCACTGGCTGGTTTGGACCCGCGAGATGCTTTTGTTCCGTTCGTTGACGACCGTATCGTCACTGGGGAAACCCAGGGTCAGGTGCAGCGGCAGATTCAGCATGCTCCATTTGTCGATCAGTTTCGACATATCCAGCATGTCATGATGATGCGAGCCGTTCGGGAAATAACCGATGCTCAGTTCCAGATCGATTCCGGAAAGCCCGACTCCCAGTCTGTCGATGGCATCGACGAACTGCATGGGAGAGAGCTGGTGCTGCCCCTTGGAAAGGTAATCTCCCCAAGGCTGTTCCACTCTGATGAAACACTGGATGGAGTCATCCGTCTGTTTAGCAACTTCGATGGCGCGGGCGGTGAGAGTGAGACGGGTCTCTTCATTGAGTCCGAAGACACCGCCGGTGTTCATGGCAGAAACCAGCGTCCAGTTTCGAATACTGCCCGTATACCGGGTGATCGCGGTCTCAATGAAATGGGAAACGATGCTCTGGAAGTTGACCATATCCAGCTTCCAGGACTCGAGCCAGTCGGGGAGTCCCTCTGGGGCGAAATCGAGCAGGCAGCCTCCGCGAATCAGCAGATTGTTTTTTTCGCACCAGTCAACCTGCTGATCGCACAGGTCCCAGTTCTGGTCACCTTCATAGAGTTCGATGTTTTTCCAGTTCACCAGATCCACATTGACGGCATCAAAGGCCTGGCAGATCTGAGCCCGTTCGGAACTGTCAGGAATCAGGGTTCCCAGGTTACAGCCCAGAGAAACGGGCAGTTTTAGTGACTGTGCCCGCTGGTGCAGAATCGTCAGTCGCTGTCGTGCATAAAGCTGGACCAGCATTTCAGCAGCGGCATGCGCTTTCTGCAGGGCCAGGTCGGCGAGTTCCGAACAGCGTTCCAGTTGATCCTGGATGACGGCCGCCTGGGAAAATGCATGGAAGGCTTCGTCGTGCAGCTTAATGAGTGCCTGGGGAATGACCAGACCGGCAATCTGCCAGTTGCTTAACTGGTCTTTGAGCGTGGAAATTTTTCCACGGGCCAGTTCCAGTGAGAGCACGTAGGGCTCTTCGCGCTCTGCAAGGGATGCGGTCCGCACGATCGGGCGGCCAAAGTCTGTGACGTGCCAGACGATATTCAGTTTGCAACTTTGCGAGGTCTGGCGGCGGAAAGTGAGAACATTTCCATCCACCTCAATCCGTGTCGGAAACACACGTCCGTCGACAGCATTCAGATAAGCGCGGTGAAGATCAGACCAGTCTTCAGGTACTTGAGTAGGTGCAATTAGAAAGCGCAAGTTGCCCATAAGAACGGGTCACAATCATTCTCTGATTTTCGAATTAAGAAGTTAACTTCAAACTACTTCTCCCATTATCGCGTTTGCAGCACTGGTGGCAAGTGTAGACTCGTATGTATGTACATTGGGCTGGTTGGGGCCGGCGGCTGGCAGGAAACTGACGATCACTCGAATTAGCAGGGATTTAGCGGTTATGAACAGCACTCAATTGTTTAGCCTGCTGGTTCTCGCTAAACTTCCAGTGTCTCGATTCATCCGTTTTTCATGAATGTGGTCACGAAACATGACATCCTCCGCGTTTACCGAAAGTTCACTCACCGGCATTCCCGTTAAACGGGGAAAAGTCCGCGATGTATATGATTTTGGCGATCGGCTGCTGTTTGTGGCCACCGATCGAATCAGTGCCTTCGACTGGATTCTCTCACCGGGAATTCCCGACAAGGGGCGGGTGTTGACCCAGATCAGTCGGTTCTGGTTTGAACGATTCTCCACAATTCCGAACCATCTGTTGAGCATGGATCCAGCCGATCTGCCGCTCCCTGCTGATGCTGATCTCGAAGCGCTGCGGGGCCGTTGTATGGTGGTTCGGAAGACCGAAGTGGTTCCCTTTGAATGTGTCGTCCGCGGCTATCTATCCGGATCTGGGTGGAAAGACTATCAGGCGACTGGAGCCGTATGTGGTATTGATTTGCCAGCGGGTCTCAAACAGAGTGATCAATTACCCGAGCCCCTGTTTACGCCGGCTACCAAAGCGGAGTCCGGCCATGATGAAAACGTTTCATTTGAAGTGATGAGTCAGGCCATCGGTCAGGAACTGGCTGACAGTCTGCGGGAGAAGAGTATCCAGATTTATCAGCAGGGTTCTGAATATGCCCGGGAACGTGGCATCATCCTGGCCGATACCAAGTTTGAGTTCGGTCTGCTGGACGGAACACCGATTCTGATTGATGAAGTTCTGACTCCCGACAGCTCCCGTTTCTGGCCTGCGGAGACCTACCAGCCGGGTGGCGCACAGCCTTCGCTCGATAAGCAATTTGTTCGCGACTGGCTGGAGACGACCGACTGGGACAAGAACAGCACTCCACCTGTGCTGCCCGATCAGATTGTCGAAAAGACGCGCGAGAAGTATTTTGAAGCATACAAAATGCTGACCAGCGGGGAATGTACCTGGTAAGCCCAGCGTATAAGGTGCCAGTTCTGCGGGTTGCGTCGATTATGCTGCTTGTGTCGACATGATTCTTCGTCTTCGACCTAAACAGCGACAGATACTTGGTTTTTGTGCATATGCAGACCTGGTGCGTAGAGTCTGTTCTACTGAAATACGATGAGAGTCTGGGATCGCCTCTGAAAAGATGGTATTCTGAAGGCTGATCCGTGGGAAATCTGGCTCTCGAATCCGTGAAAAACTCCAGGGAGACGGACTTTTTAGCCAATAAACGGTTTCTGGTAACGTAGGAAAGGAACAGGCTTTTTAAATTCTCAAATTCCGGCGGTCAGAGTGTCGATGAAATCAGTATGACTGTACGATTATTTCCTCAATCCGGACTGTTGTCGTCTCAAAATAATGTGACGACACGTTGGTCACCTTGCATTCTTGCAGCAGGCTGCCTGTGCCTGATTTTCGCCCTGCTTTACGCACTCCCGACGCGAGCCGGGGAAGTGGAAGTCAAGCACGGCACGATTCTCCGCGGTGACATTGTGCCCATCCTGGGGCTGACCGACGCCCTGGCATCCCGTCTGGAGTACGGCGATACCGAAGTTGCGATCCCCAAGCGAAAACTGGAGGGGTATCCAATCATTATGGTCGATGATGGAGTCGTCCGTTATTTTGTGTCCCGACGTGAGATGCAGCGGCTTAACAACGATCAGGATCTTTCGCGGTATGAAACATTCGAACTGCCTCAACGGGTGACCGGACGGGGACAGATGCTGAAGGTCGTCGGCAATTATGAGGATGTGACCGACTTCGATGAGTTCGGGCGGCGGAAAGTCACTCTCCGAACCAGCAAAGGGTTGATGCCTTTGTTACAGGGAGTGACCGAGATCACGCCGCACTACCTGAAGATTACCGGGCTCAAACAGCAGTGGAACCTGGGGATGCGGACGACTTCTGTCAAGGAAGAGATCCTGGATGCCATGCTGAAAAAGAACATCGATCCGCTGGAGCCCAATGATCGGATCGCAATCGCCCGCTTCTACATCCAGGCTGGCCTCTATCTGCCGGCCGGTAAAGAGTTTGATTACATCGAGCAAAACTTCCCTGAGTACAAGGAGAAGATTGCAGGTTTCGTCACTGAACTGCGGACGCTGCACGGCCAGCAGTTATTGAATGAGTTGGAACAGCGCCGCAAGGCAGGGCAGCATCAACTGGCACAGACCGCGATCGCCAAATTCCCCACGAATAATGTCGACCAGTCAATTCTCCGCCAGATCCGCGAGGTGGAATCGGATTACGCAAAACGCAGCGAACGGATTGAGAAAGCACTGTTCCGCCTGGGGGAACTCGAAGCAGAAATTGAAGAGGTCAAAAACAAATCTCTGCTGCAGGCCTGTCGACGCGAAGTAATGAGCCAGTTGAATTATGAATCGATCGATCGCCTGGGAGCGTTCCTGAACCTGGAGAGTGATGATTCTCTCTCGTCGCGTGAAAAACTCGCGCTGGCCTATTCCGGCTGGATCGTCGGTGCAGCCAACGTGGTGACCGATCTGGATACGGCTCTCAACCTCTGGACGGCCCGGGCGCATGTACTGGAATACCTGCGCAATGAAGATGAGCAGCTGGATGTCAACATGATCGAAACACTTTCGAAGCTGGAAGGTGTTTCGACGGCGGTGGTCAAGCAGATGATTCCTCTGCTGCCTCCGATCCTCGATGCCCCCATCAGAAATACAGAAACTGCGTTTCCGATTCAGGTGACAGATCCTGGAGCGGAGCTCCCCGTGTCTTATACTGTGTTGCTGCCGCTGGAATACAATCCGCATCATACGTACCCGATGATAGTGGCGTTACCGACCGCAGGTGCCAAACCGGAGATGGAGTTGCACTGGTGGGGGAAGTATAAAGATGGACCGGGACAGTCACAACGCCGTGGATATATCGTGATTGCCCCCGATTATCTGCAGGAAGGACGAGACCGATATACTGATAATGCGACAGCCCATTATGCTGTGATTCAGTCCATTCGCGATGCCCGCAAACGCTTCAATGTAGATTCCGACCGTGTCTTTCTGGCCGGGCATGGGACAGGCGCTGATGCTGCCTTTGATATCGGCATGTCGCATCCGGGACTCTTTGCGGGCGTGATTCCGATCGCGGGGAAAAGCAGCGCGTTCAACCTGCATTACTGGCAGAACGCCAGTGACCTGGCCTGGTATATTGTAGGAGGTGAGCTCGACCGCGATACACTGGAGCATAATTCACTGCTGGTCAACCGGATGATGCGCAACGGACACGATGTGATTTACGCAGAGTATAAGGGCCGCGGGTATGAGCATTATTATGAAGAAATCCACCGGCTGTTTGACTGGATGGAACTTCATCAGCGCGTGAAATATCCCAAAGAGATCGAAGCCAAAATTCTCCGTCCGCTGGACAATCGGTATTACTGGGTCCGCACCGATAAGTTCCCCCGCCATATCATGCAGGGGCCTGAGTACGTCGGCAATGGCCGAATCCGTGCCCGTCCGGTCACGCTGGGAGTCAGTATTAAGCTGGGCAACGTGATCTATGTGAAATCGGGGGGTAAGTCCTATTCACTCTGGCTCAATCCGGAACTGGTCGATTTCGACAAACGACTGGAAGTCCACGTCGATAACAAGACCCAGTTTAATGACTTCCTGCGTCCCGATATGAAAGCAATGCTCGACGATTTCCGTGATCGCGGTGATCGGCAGAAGCTGTTCGATGCCCGGCTCGATTTTTAGGAGAGCCGGACGTATCAACCAGGCAGACAGTTTCAGTTGCCGGTGAAGTACATGATGCGGGCAGCATGTCCCGTGCTGGACGATTTCGGACTCACCCGGATTTTCGCCTGATGCTTGCCTGGTTTGAGTTCGCTGTTAAAGACGACCGTGCGGGGATAGTGCAAGCCTTTGCTGTAATGATGGTACAGATCGTGTGTCTGAAACGGTCCACCATCAATGCTGACTTCCAGCTGACCTGCATCGGGGCCGGCGACAATGAACGCGCCCAGTGCGGTTCCCTTAAAGTCCAACTCCAGTTCGGCACCCGGTTTCTCTGCACACAACATGGGGATGCTGGTAAAGCGACTGCGTTTACTACCCGGAATGGATTCCCAGGCAGGAACCTCGATCTCCCAGCCCGATGCTGGTTTCGCAAGCTTAACGTCAATCAAACGGCCATTGCGGAAACTGAAGACATCCAGCGGCTGATCCGGCGTAGAATGTTTTTCTTTTGGTCCGGATTCCTGCCAGGCACGTGTCAGCAGCTTTTCAATCATGGCGGCACAAATTGCATTACCGAAAGGAGCCGGGTGTGTTCCGCCATACTGTTTCCAGGTCAGTTGGTCGGCGTCGATCAGACGGGCGACTTCACTGGCCAGATCGATGGTTGAAATCTGGTAGTGTTTTGCAACCTGCTCATGACTGGAACTGGAGAGCGGTTTTTTCTTCTGTTGAATGGTTTCCAGCATCGAAGGGTTTACGAAATGCACCATGACGATGTCGGCATAAGGATTGTGCCGCCGGATCTGGGCGATCACTCCTTCCATCCCGCGAATCGCTGCTTCCTTGGAGTGCCCGGCATCCTGATCGTCGTTGACAGCGAATTCGACAAAGAAGAGATCGACTGGCCCCTGGCTGAGAACATCGCGATTCGTACGAAACGCACCCGTGTTCGAGCAGGTGGAGGAGATGCCGGCGTTGGTAAATGTGAATTTGGTCTCGGGAAATGTCTTTTCCAGGAACTCACAGACCATCGGCCGATAGCCGTTCATTTCGGTGATTGAGCCACCCAGGAAAGCGACGTGGCCCGTTTTAGTAGATTCGAATTTCTGTTTGCTGTTCTGATAGCTGCCACGCAGATGAATGTTTTTGTCTGAGATTTCGGGCAGGTTCTGCGGAGGGGCTGCGATCAATTCAGTCGAGGCATGACATAAAACCAGGCAGAGGAGGGCAGACAGCAGACGAAACGGGGATCGGGCATAGTTCATAGTCGGGCGAGCTCAAAATGGAAAGAACAAAACTGGAAAGTACCGCGGTGAAAGGCCAATATCAGCCTCTTCCAGCATGCAGAATTCGGGGGGCCAGGTCAAGAGTTCTACCGGGCAACAATTGATTTCAGGTTCAGGGATTCGATACGATAGATGCCTGTTTCAATTTACCGTGTCTCAATATTACATATACAAAGAGCCCGCAGCGCTGGCAGGAGTTGTTATGAAATCGTTGTCTTTTCTGATCGCGTGTTGTTTATCCACCTTGTTACTGGGGACCGTCTTTGTGAGTGAAGCCCGGGCAGAGAAGAAGCCGCATGTGGTGTTCGTTACCGGCGATGATGAGTACCGGTCGGAGGAATCGATGCCGATGCTGGCCAAGATTCTGAAACGGGATTATGGCTTCGATGTCACTGTCTGTTATTCCCTGGATGATGAGGGCAATATCTCACCCGGGAATCAGAAATCGATCAGTGGCCTGGAAGCCCTCGACGATGCAGACCTGATGGTGCTCTTCACGCGGTTTCGCGATCTGCCTCCCGAACAGTTCCAGCATTTCCTGAACTTTGTGAAGTCGGGGAAGCCGATTGTCGGTTTCCGGACAGCCACACATGCTTTCATGTTCCGAGATCCGAAGAGCCCCTTCAAGGCGTGGAACGATCAGAAAATCGCCGAACTGGTTGGGCAGAAGTGGATCACTCACCACGGACATTTCGGTGACGGGCACGAATACCTGACGGAGGTCATGGTGAATGAGGAGGCTGCAGATCATCCGATTTTGCGGGGCGTCAAACCGTACAAGGCGTATTCCTGGTTGTATCATGTGGATGGTGGCAGCGAAGGGCATCAACTGGCGGGGGACAGCAAGCCCCTGTTGACGGGACGCTCACTCAAATCCGGACATGAGCAGAAAGGGAACCTCGATAAGTATCCGCTGACCAATCCGGTCGCCTGGACCAAGACTTACAAGGGAGCAGACGGAACCCGGGGCCGTGTCTTCTTCACCACGACTGCGCACCCTTTTGACTTCAAAGATCCCAACGTACGGAAGCTGGCATTAAATGGAATTCTGTGGGCGCTGGGCAGGGAAGCAGAGATTCCCTCCCAGGGAGCAAAAACGGATACCGTCGATGACTATGATCCGAACAACTCCGGCACTGGGCCGAAAAAATATAAAACAGAGCTGAAACCGGAAAAACTCTGATTGGAAAGACTGTGCAGATCCTGAAGCCCGTGGCGACAAAGCTGCGGGCTTTTTTAATGTACCGTCAGTAGTTCTTCCAGAAGGAGGGAACGAACAGGACCAGGATGGCAAACAGTTCCAGACGGCCCAGTAGCATGAGGATCGTCAGGATGACTTTCCCCGTGAGCGTGAAGTCGGCATAGTTTTCGGTCGGCCCCAGTTCGCCGACCCCCGGGCCGATGTTATTCAAAGTGGCGACCACGGCACTGGTGCAGTCGATCAGCTTTTCCGGTTTGTTTGTCTGCCACTCCGTATTGGGTTCGATGGCGGTCAACAACAGACTGCTGAAGATGAAGATGACCAGCACGAGGCTGAAGTACACGGTGACGTCATTGCGAATTCCCTGTTCGATGTTCGTGGTGCCAATTCGCAGGGGACGGACCACGTTCGGGCGAAACGATTTCTCGATTTCCAGCCAGATGATCTTGGCAAACAGCACAACGCGAATCACCTTGATGCCCCCCGCCGTCGAACCGGCACAGCCTCCCACAAACATCAGTAACAGCAGCAGCATTTTGGACGATTCATTCCACGTGTCGAAGTCGCCTGTCCCGTAGCCGGTGGTGGTCATGATGGAGACCGCCTGAAAGCCGGCATAACGCAGTGCGTCGGGCAGGGTGTCGTAAATATGGTTGTTGATCAGGTTATAGGTCAGAAAAATGATCGCGCCACTCAGGATCAACAGGTAGGTGCGGAACTCAATATCGCTACGCAGCGGGGCAATCATACTCTTCCAGGAGAAGTCGTGCGAACGCATATTTTTTAACGACAGGAAGTAGAGCGAGAAGTTGGTTCCCGCTGCCACCATGAATACCGCGATCGTAAATTCAATCAATGAGCTGTTGAAATACCCGACACTGGCGTTGTGCGTGCTGAAACCCCCGGTCGCCATCGATCCGAAACTGTGGCAGAATGCATCGAAGGCGCTCATGCCTTCCAGCCAGAGGATCAGCGCCAGCACGAGGGTAAAGGCGACATAGATGGTCCACATGACGATCGCTGACTCACGCACTCGGGGGCGGACCGCTTCACTCGTCGGGCCGGGGACCTCACGCCGCATGAGCGCTTTTCCGCCCGCGCCGAGATGGCTCAGGATTGCGACGAACAGCACGATGATTCCCATACCACCCAGGCAGTGGGTGAAGCTTCGCCAGAACAGGACACAGCGCGGTATCAGCTTCGGATCTTCCAGCTCTCTGAGTACCGAGGCTCCCGTCGTTGTGAAGCCAGAGATTGATTCGAATAATGCATCGGGAACTGTCATCGGAACGTCGGGGGAGACCATCGAACCGGAGAACAGAAAGGGGAGGCAGCCCAGGACACCGGAATAAATCCAGCTCAAACCAACGACGGCGAGTGCCTCTTTGCGCAGGATCGTGCCATGCTCTTTTCGCCCGGCCAGGTAGAGCAGGGAGCCGGAGACCAGACTGCAGGCAATCGCCCCACAGATGCCCCAGAAACCCGCAGACTCAAATTCGACAGCCTCTCCAAAAAAGGGGAATGCCCAGGGGAGACTGAATACCATTGACGCACCGACCAGCATGCCTACCAGGCCCAGCAGTCGGCAGAGAAGCAACCAATTCATTCGATTTCAACTTATTGATTTAGTGCGGTCAGGAACGACTGGAATCTTCCAGTCTGTTCGAGTTAAATATATAGAGAGATCTATAAAAGCAAAGATTATAGCACGTCTGTTCTTCGGGAACGATACCACTCATTCCGATTTAGGAAATTCCATTTATGCTCGCTCGACACCTGCTCCGTACGCCTTTATACCTTTGTCTGTTCTGTCTGGCTCTATCTGCCTCTGCTGTTTCCCAGGCTGAGGAACTTGAACAATTGACGTATCAGAATCCACAGCTGGAAGTGGATCTGGGCGTCGGCTTATGGGCCTGGCCTTTACCGATGGACTACGACGGCGACGGCGATCTGGATCTGCTTGTTTCCTGTCCCGACAAACCATCGAACGGCACTTATTTCTTTGAAAACAAGTCGGATGGTAAAGATTCGATGCCGGTTTTTGAGCCGGGGGTCAGACTGGGCAAAGGCTATCATAACACGTGTCTTTCCTTTGTGAACGGCAAACCACGTGTGCTGGTCGCCGGTCGTGAAGTGGTCGACTTTAAACAGCATGGGTTTGATAAACTCACCGGACTGCCTGTTGAACGGAATGTGCACGGCGGCAAGGTGCGGGCCAATCAATGGTATTACGTAGACTACGACGGCGACGGCGACCAGGATCTGGTGGTCGGTGTCGGCGACTGGAGCGACTACGGTTGGGACGATGCCTACAATCAACTGGGGCAATGGACCAACGGCCCCCTTCGCGGATATGTGTATGTGCTCAACAATGAGGGAACAGATGCCAAACCGGACTATGCTAAGCCAGCCCGTATCAAAGTGGGTGATAAGGATCTCGAAGTCTTTGGCTGGCCCTCTCCCAACTTTGCTGACTTCGATGACGACGGTGACCTGGACCTGATCTGTGGAGAATTTCTGGATCAGCTGACTTACTTCGAAAACACCGGCTCGCGGACTGAGCCGCGGTATACACTCGGGCGGCGTCTGGCGAGCAATGGGGATCCGATTCAGATGGATCTGCAGATGATCGTTCCCAAGGCGATTGACTGGGACAAGGATGGCGATATCGATCTGATCGTCGGTGATGAAGATGGCCGCGTTGCCTTCATCGAGAATACTGGAGAACTGATTGGTGGCGTCCCCCAATTTTTACCACCCCGCTATTTCCGTCAGAAAGCGGCTGGCGTCAAATTTGGTGCCCTGGCGACTCCTTATGCCTTCGACTGGGATGGTGATGGGGACGAAGATCTGATCTGTGGAAATACTGCCGGTTACATTGGCTTCTTCGAAAATCTGGATGGCCATTCTCGGTCGCCACGACTGGCAGCTCCCCGCTATCTGCAGGCTGGAGGACGACCGATTCGCATTCAGGCGGGCCCCAATGGTTCGATCCAGGGCCCCTGTGAAGCGAAGTGGGGTTATACGACACAGACCGTGGCAGACTGGGATCAGGATGGACTGCCGGATCTGCTGGTGAATTCGATCTGGGGAGAGATTCTACTGTTTAAAAACATCGGCACCCGGACGGAGCCCAAACTGGCGCCGGCACAGACGATTGACGTCGAGTGGAAAGCAGCAGCTCCCAAACCAGCCTGGAACTGGTGGGATCCACGGGGAAAACAACTGGTCACTCAGTGGCGGACAACTCCCGTTGCCGTCGACTGGAACCAGGACGGACTGATGGACCTGGTGATGCTGGATCACGAAGGGTATCTCGCGTTCTTTAAGCGAGTCAAAGAGGGAGATCAGCTCAAGCTTCAGCCCGGTGAGCGGATCTTTGTCGATGAATCGCTCAAGCCGATTCAGATGAACAAAAAGCGGGCCGGAGGCAGTGGACGCTACAAACTGCACGTGGTTGACTGGGACGGTGATGGTCGCCTGGACCTGCTGGTCAACAGCACGAACGCAGACTTCTACCGCAACCTGAAGTCCGTGGATGGGAAAGTGGTTCTGAAGAATGAAGGGCCGCTCAGTCAGCGCAAACTGGCCGGTCATACCAGCAGTCCCTGCACGGTCGACTGGAATCAGGATGGCGTTCGTGATCTGATTGTCGGGGCGGAAGACGGCTATCTCTACTGGATGAAAAATCCGAACTCACCTGAAAAGTAACTTCGACCAAAAGAGAAAACTGGTAGCAGAATGCAGGCAGAAAATCAGATCGCCTTTAAAGAGTGGGGAGCCATCTGTGCTTCCCTGGCAGAGGGTCGACAGTCACTGATTGTACGGAAGGGGGGCATTCATGAAGGCCGCGATGGCTTTCGTGTTGAACATCGTGAGTTCTGGCTGTTCCCGACCCGCTTCCATCAGGGCGCGGATCAACTGCAGGCAGGGCAGGAGAGCCTGTTGTCGCAACCTTATGCGCAGGAACCTGCAGCCGGTCAGATCAGGCTTGGGCTGTACGCCGTGGTGGAGCAGGTGCTCGAGTTGCAAGAGGAGTCGCAGTTGGCCGGTCTGGAAGAACTGCAGGTCCTCAACCAGGAGACGCTCGCACAACGCTTTGCGTATAAGCGTCCCGGGTTATACGTTCTGCTGGTTCGGGCGTATCAGATGCCGCAGCCCTTTGAGATTGAAGATGAAGCCCGTTACGGCGGTTGCCGTTCCTGGGTAGAACTTACTCAGGCTTATTCGACAGAGGGGGCGACGCCGGTTTTGACCGAGGAACAGTTTCAGCAGCAGAAACAGGCCCTGGAAACCCGGTTGAGCTGAACTCAATCTGTCGATTCTGGAAACGAAAACAGCCCGGGCAAAATCGTCCCGGGCTGTAGTTTTTGCTGTTGTGCTTCAGGCTTTGAAGATCTTCTCGCGGCCTTCAGTCACATTTTTGGTCGCATTACGAGTGTCGAGAACCATCTGGCTGTGCTTGACGATAAAGTCATAGTCATAAGCACTGTGGTCTGTCGCGATCAGTACGCAGTCCTGAGCTGCCAGATACTCGGGAGTGAGTTCCTGACTTTCCATCGCAGGTACATCGTGATGCCGCATCTTGGGCAGTTTCGGAATGTGGGGATCGTTGTAGGTGAAGTCCACGCCCCGCTCCATCAGCAGATCCAGCAGGTGGAACGAAGGACTTTCACGCGGATCGTCGACATCTTTTTTATAAGCCACGCCCAGCATGCAGATCTTACTGCCTTTGAGCGGTTTTGCTTTTTCGTTCATGAACTCAGCCAGACGGTCAATCACGTAGCGTGGCATGCGAGTGTTGACTTCACCGGCCAGTTCGATGAAGCGGGTCGTCTGACCTTCTTTACGTGCCAGCCAGCTGAGGTAGAACGGATCGATGGGAATACAGTGGCCCCCCAGTCCGGGACCGGGATAAAAGGCCTGGAAACCGAAAGGCTTGGTCTTGGCAGCGTCGATGACTTCCCAGACATCGATGTCCATGCGATCGAAGAGTGTCTTGAGCTCGTTGACCATCGCGATGTTGACGGCCCGATAGGTGTTCTCCAGAATCTTGCAGGCTTCGGCGACTTCCGGAGACGAGACCTGGATCACATTCACAACAGCGTGTGAGTACAGGGCCGAAGCAATCCTCAGACTGTTTTCTTCCATACCGCCGACCACTTTGGGGATGCCCGCTGCAGAGAAGTCGGGGTTACCGGGATCCTCGCGTTCGGGGCTGTAGGCGAGGTAATAATCTTCGCCGACTTTCAGACCAGCGTTATCCAGAATGGGCAGCATGACGTCCCGGGTCGTCGTGGGATAAGTGGTACTTTCCAGTACGACCAGTTGACCGGGCCGCAGGGTTTCCGCGATGACTTTCGCGGTGTTTTCCACATAGGTCAGGTCGGGGTCCCGGCTGGTGGTCAGGGGTGTTGGAACACAGATCAGCAGGGCGTCTGCTTCTTTCATCCGGGAGAAGTCAGCGGTCGCTTCGAACTGTTCTTTCGCAATCCACTTGGCAACGGTTTCGGATGGGATGTGCTTAATATAACTTTTGCCGGCCTGCAGTTGATCGACTTTGTTCTGATCAACGTCAAACCCCATCGTTTTGAAACCAGTGTTGACGAACGCGTCAATCAGCGGGAGCCCGACGTAGCCCAGGCCGATAATGCCGATAATTGCTGATTTGTCCTTGATCGCCTGCTCAAGCTGATTTGCCATCTGAATATCGTCCTTGCTTAATTCTGAAATGCAGGTAAATGTGCAGCTGAATGGGGCGGATCATATCAGTCGAACTTATTTCGTGCAAGCATTTTAGCGGACCGGCAGAAGTCGCCGGATCACAGCGGAATCTCATTGTTTTTGGAGCAGATGTCCAGACAAAAAGCAGGGCTGGCAACTATGAAATACGACGACAGGCCAGCTGAAACGGATCCAACTGGCCTGTCGGTATGGCTTTGTTTCACTCCGGTTACAGCAGTCCGGAATGGCGTAACAATGGTTCAGGACTCGGCTCGCGTCCGCGGAACTCCTTGAAGAGATCCATCGGATGCCGACTGCCTCCCATCGCCAGGATGGTATCCCGGAAGCGTCTGCCGGTTTCGGCAACGGCCTGCTCGTTATCCAGACCCGCTTCTTCAAAGGCACTGAAGGCGTCTGCACTGAGTACTTCGGCCCATTTGTAACTGAAGTAACCGGCTGCATACCCGCCTGCAAAAATGTGCTGGAACGAACAGAGGAAGCGGTCTTCAGGGAGCATCGGCAGAACAGACGTCGTCTGGCTGATTTCCCGCTGGACATCGAAGACCGATTTTTCACCCGCAGGATCAAATTCGCTGTGCAGTTTCAGATCGACTACACCGAACTGAATCTGACGCAGCATCTGAGTTCCTGCCTGGAAGTTGCGTGCCGCCTTGATTTTTTCAAACAGTTCATCGGGCAGGGTTTCACCCGTTTCGTAATGCTTGGCCATCCCCAGCAGGGTCGGTTTGTGATAGCACCAGTTTTCCATGAACTGGCTGGCCAGCTCGACGGCATCCCATTCCACGCCATTAATGCCGGCGGCATCGGCTTCATCAATGGTGGTCAGCATGTGCTGCAGACCATGTCCGAATTCATGGAACAGGGTCTCCACTTCCCGGAAGGTCATCAGCGAAGGCTTGTCTCCTACGGGGGGAGTGGAGTTACAGACCAGATGTGCAACCGGGAGTTGAACTTCCCCGTTGACCAGTTTGCGACCCAGGCAGTCGTCCATCCAGGCGCCGCCCCGCTTGTCTGCCGGACGGGCATAGGGGTCAAGGTAGAAACCGGCGATTGTTTTGCCGGCTTCATCCGCGATGTGGAAGAAACGCACATCTTTATTCCAGAGTGGAACGGTCTCTGACGCGGGAGTCACCGTAATGCCGAAGATCCGGTTTACCAGGCTGAACAGGCCGTCCAGAACTTTCTCCAGTGAGAAATAAGGCCGCAGCTGTTCGTCGGTGTAACTGAAGCGTTTTTCACGGAGCCGCTCGGACCAGAATGCGAAATCCCATTGAATGATGGGTTCCGTTTCTCCCTGCTCTTTCGCGTATTCCTGCAAATCAGCCAGGTCCTGCTGTCCGTTATCCCAGGAAGAACTTCGCAGCTGTTCTTCCATTTCCAGGACAGCATCGATACCGGGCGCCATTTTTTCTGCCAGGCTGACTTCCGCAAAATTCGCGTAGCCCAGAAGCTTTGCTTTTTCCTGGCGTAACTGCAGGATCTGGGGAATCAGCGATGTATTATCGTATTCCCCTTCCGATGCACGGGTAATGAATGCGCGGTAAACCTGCTCTCTCAAAATGCGGTTGCGACAATGTTGCATGAAAGGACCGAAGCAGGGGAAGTCGAGGGTGATTCGCCAGGGGCCCGCATCAGCGGTGGCTTCGGTATCTGCGTCTTTATCGTCCCAGGTATTATACGATTGAGCCGCGAGCTGTTTCAGACTGTCGGGGAATCCCGCTACATCTTTGCTCTCTGTAATCAGCAGTGTATAGGCCTTGGTTGCATCCAGCACGTTGTTGGCGAAACGGGTGGAGAGTTGGGACAGCTCTGTGGCGATTTCATTAAATCGCTTTAATTCATCTCCCGAGAGACCGATACCAGCCAGCTCTGCAGAGAGGATTCGTTTTTCGATAATGCGTTTCTGGGCATTATTCAACTGATCCCAGGAGCCGTTATCCCGGATGGACTTCATGGCTTCATAGATCGGCTTGCTTTGTCTGACACTCAGCGAAAAAGCGACGATTTCGGGGAGCACACTTTCATAGGCTTCCCGTAATTCAGGTGTGTTTCTCACTCCCAGCAGATGTCCCACGGAACCCCAGGAGCGTTCCCAGGGATAATCGAGCTCTTCGAGCGGTTGCATCAAGCCTTCCCAGCTCGGCTGTGCTTGGCTTTCGATTTTACGCAGGCTTGCTTCCGACTGTTCCAGCAGGGATTTCACTGCGGGTTTAATATGCTCAGGCTCAATTTCATCGAAGCGGGGAAGGCCCTCCAGTTCCAGAAGCGGGTTGTCTGACAGAGGCTGTTGCTGATCCATAACGTTTTAATGTCCTTCCTTAAGTTTGCTTCAGTAAATCTGGTTCGAGGCAGACTGTGTGCTTCGTCGGAAATCAATTCCGTGCGTTCATCATAAAATATCTCAGGTTCGATTGAAAAGGCATTCTATCTATTCGTCAAATCGATACAATGCTATGTGTACAGTTTGTCGCAGTGGAAAACCCGCTGCAGGGACTCTCGGATCTGTGGAAATCGAATTATGTTACAGCGATCTGCAGCCTGGGCAGTCGTGGTATGGCTGTCGGCTTATGCGACTGTCTGTCAGGCACAAGACCTGCCCGACAGTCAGAATCTGAACGAACTCTGGAAGCACCTCTCTGAGAAGGTACCGGCAATGAAAACAATGGGTGGACGTCAATTCTGGGGAGATGTGCAGTTTTTTCAAGGCTGGAAAATTCAACAGAATGTGATCAGCCAGCACTACCGCCTGCTTGATCCCAGCGATCAACGGCATGCCAGTGGAACGCTTGAGGAATGCCGGCAGAAGCTCGCAGAAATCAGAGAGGCCCGCAGGCTTCCTCCGATGCAGGGCCGGGCGGTGATTCTGATTCACGGGATCATCCGCTCTTCCAAATCCTTTGAAAAAATGAGACTGGCCTGCCTCAAGGAGGGCTGGATTACGATTCCCTTCGATTATCCCAGTACCCAGAAGACGATCCCAGAGAATGCCCAGTTCCTGGAGAAGGTGATCCAGTCGCTGGAAGGCGTTGAGGAGATCGATCTGGTTGTGCACAGCATGGGCGGTCTCGTGGTACGCTCCTGGCTGGATCAGCAGGAGGAAGTCGATCCCCGTGTCAGACGCATGGTCATGCTGGGAGTCCCCAATCGGGGGGCAGACATGGCAGACCGCTTTCGTTCGAATCTGCTGTTCAAAGTTGTGTACGGGCCAGCGGGCCAGCAGCTGGTGACCGAATTGAACGGGGACTTCATTTCGAGTCTGCCGACACCTCCCTTTCCATTTGGAGTCGTCGCCGGCGGGCGAGATACGTTGAAAGGCTTTAATCCTCTGATTCGAGGTGACGATGACGGTACGGTCAGCGTCAGTAGCACGCGACTGCCGGGAGCTGCGGATTTTGTTCTTCTGCCCGTGCTGCACTCTTTTATGATGAATGATCCCCAGTCAATTTCACATACCCTGCGGTTCCTCAAGACCGGAAAATTTCGCGAATCTGGTGAATCACAGCCGATTCCTGAGGTCGAAGCTGCGGCGGCCCCTTAAAATCCGTCGATAACAACAGGTACAAGCGTCATTCAGTGACCAGCTAATCCCCGCTTTTTTCAGACGACAGGTAGAACGGATGGAACGAGACGAACGGCAATTGAAACTGCTATCCAAGATTCAGGTCATTTATGGGATCGTCAATGTTTTTGTGACTTATCTGTTTTATGAGACCATTTATTTTGGTTTCGATGCGTATCGCAAGACGATGGAACAGACCAAGCCGGATCATCAGGTGGAACTGGAACTGGGATTCGGGCTGGTGATCTTTCTGGTTGGCGTTGCGATCCTGTTCTGTATCATTCTGGCTGGTCAGTCACTGTCCCGCCACGAAAGCTATGAATTCTGTATGATGGTTGCGATTTTTGAATGTCTCCTGATCCCCTTGGGAACCATCATCGGTATCTGGACGATTCTGGTTCTGCGACGCCCCTCGGTCAGAGCGCTATTTAAATCTCAACCACCACCAGAAAGTCCTGCCGACCAGGCCACCGCCTGATTTTTACCGCCAGCTCACGAAACCCACGATTGATGTCCGACCCTCCCACCACAGTTGAATCCCTTTCCGTCTCGCGGAAAATCTGGCGGGGAGTCAAATGGCTGTTGCTTGCGCTGGTCCTGTACTTCGTCTGGCAGCAGGGAGCGGAACTATACGCAGAGCAGGGGGACACGCTTACCGGTATCAGCATTGATCCGCTCTGGCTGGTTTTATCTGCAGCCTGTTATTTCATTGCCTGGTTACCCTCGGTCTGGTTCTGGCGTCAGTTGATTCTCAGTTCCGGAGAACAGGTTCGCTTCGGACCTGTCGCTCGCGCCTACTACTGCGGGCACCTGGGGAAATACATTCCCGGTAAGGTCTCGGTCCTCTTGATCCGGGCGACCCTGCTGAAAGATTTTGGCGTACGCGTTTCTGTTTCGGCCCTCACGGCTGCTTACGAGACGCTGGCTGTCATGGGAGTCGGGTTGGTTGTGTTCCTTTCCTTGATTCCGGTTGTGTTGAATGCAGAGCAGGTTCAGCAGTGGCCTGAGTGGATGCAGTCCGTACAGGCCCGTCCCTGGCTGGTTCCCGGTCTGTTTCTACTGGCGCTGTTTGTCTCTCTGCCACTGTTGTCTCGTCTGTTGAATCTGTTCGCGAAGAAATTTACAAAGTCCGATGTCAAAGCGACCGAGCCAGCTCCTCCCGCTGCTTTCTCTTTACGTTTGCTCTATGCGGGCGTGTTGTTGTTTCTTGTGAGCTGGACGCTGCATGGACTCAGCCTGGGTCTGGCACTCGCCTCCATCAACGGAGCGGGACTCGAATGGCAGGAATGGCCACGCTGGACCGCTGCAGTCTCCGCCGCGTATGCCCTGGGCTTTCTGGCGATTTTCGCACCTGCCGGCCTGGGAGTACGGGAAGGTCTGATCACCACGATTCTCGCCGGTTCCGCCCTGATTGGTCCTGCAAATGCGTTTGTCGCTGCCTTACTGATCCGGATCGTCTCATTTGCTAGTGAAATTCTGGCTGCTTTTGTTCTATACTATAGCTTTGGTAAATCGACTTCAGACGTGGATGATTCCGTACAGTCTGCCGCCGATTCCCAGTCCATTGATTCCCTGTGATTTCTGTTTGTTGAGTGAAAGGTCTGCGTCGTGCTCTCGATTATGATTCCGGTATTGAATGAATCGGAAAGTCTGCCACAACTGTATCAGGAGATCTGCGAAACCAGCCAGCAGCATCAGATTGACCTGGAAATTATCTTTATTGACGACGGTTCGACCGACAAGTCCTGGGAACTGATCTCGCAACTGGCCAAGCAGGATGAACGCGTTTCGGGGATCCGTTTCCGTCGGAACTTCGCCAAGGCAGCCGCGCTGACTGCAGGCATGCGGTCCGCCCGCGGTTCGGTGATCATGATGATGGACGCCGACCTGCAGGATAACCCGAAAGAAATACCCCGCTTTCTGGACAAACTCAACGAAGGCTACGATGTCGTCAATGGCTGGAAAGAGCGCCGCCTCGACCCCTGGCATAAAGTGTATCCCAGTAAAGTCTTTAACTGGATGATCTGGAAACTGACCGGGCTCAAACTGCACGATCACAACTGTGGCTTCAAACTGTTCCGTAAAGAGGTCGCTGCGGAAATTCGTATCTACGGCGAGTTGCACCGTTTCATCGCCGTGCTGGCAGATGCCCGTGGATTTAAAGTGACCGAGATTCCCGTCCATCACCGCGAACGACAGCACGGTTATTCCAAGTATGGCGTGCGACGTTTCCTGCGCGGGTTCCTCGATCTGCTGACAGTTCGCTTCCTTACCGGTTATGGACAACGTCCACAGCACATGCTGGGCGCCATCGGCTTGAGCTGTCTGATGCTCGGATTCCTCGGACTGGGCTACCTGGGGGTTGTCTGGTTGTTGACCAATCTGTTTGGTCTGGGACTGGGACCGATTGGAAACCGTCCGCTGCTGGCCTATTCTGTCGCCGCAACCATCCTGGGAGCGCAAGCGATCAGCCTGGGGCTCTTGGCTGAACTGATTGTCGCCTATACCGGCCGTCATCAGGACACCTACAGCATTTCCGAACGAACGGAAACCGCCTCTCAAAACGAGCAGGAGATCATTATCTGATTGGCACATCTCCAACTGTCTCTATCCTGTAATCCTGTCCGGGCTGGAATGGCCTCCAGTCCACTGTCTGGGAATGAAATCATAGATGAAAATTACGTTCCTCGGTGCCGCCGGTGAGGTGACCGGCAGCCAACATTTGATCGAGACAGACGGGCGACGGATTCTGCTCGATTGTGGCCTGTTTCAGGGTCACCGGGCAGAGTCATTCAAAAAGAACTGCCGCTTCGCTTATCCCGCTGAGTCCCTGGATGCCGTCATCCTCTCGCACGGACATATGGATCATTGTGGCAATATTCCCCGGTTGTACAACAAGGGTTTTCGGGGACCGATCTTCTGCACCTCCGCGACGGCGGACATCGCGGAGATCATGCTCAAGGACAGCGCCCGTATTCAGGATGAAGACGCCCGTTATCTGTCTCGCAAACTGAATGAAAAGCATCCGCCCATCGAACCGCTTTACGATGAAGAGGATGTGCGACAGGTCATGAAGCAGTTCGAGCGTCTGGACTATCATGAATGGCACGACCTGGGGGACGACCTCCGGGTACGATTGCTGGATGCCGGCCATATTCTGGGATCCGCGATCATTGAGATGAAGATCAAGGACCAGGGAGAATGGCGGCATCTGGTCTTCACCGGCGATCTGGGTCGCCGCGATCTGCCCCTGCTGCGCGATCCGGATACGATCGAGGGTTGCGAGATTCTGATTTCAGAAAGCACCTACGGCAACCGGATCCACGAAAAAGCCTCGGACCTTAAAGAGGAACTCTACCACATTCTCGATGAAGCCTATCGTGTTGAAGGGCGTGTGATCATTCCCGCGTTCAGTCTCGGACGTACCCAGCAGATCATTTACTATTTGAACGATCTGTATAACGAAAACCGTCTGCCACACATTCCGATTTTTGTCGATAGTCCCCTCTCCACACGCCTGGTTTCAGTCTACCGCCATCATCTGCAGGATATGGATCAGGACGTCAGCGATGTTTTGAAAGAAGACAAGGATCCCTTCGGCTTCTCACTGCTGGATTACGTTTCGACCCGTCAGCAGAGTATCGAACTCAATAAACGTGAAGGGGCGTTCGTCGTCATCGCCGGCAGTGGGATGTGTGAGAACGGTCGTATCCGCCATCACCTCAAGAACGGCCTGGAACATCCGGAGAATACCGTCGTACTGATGGGTTACCAGGCAGAGCATACCCTGGGCCGGCGTCTGCAGCAGCGCGATCCCAAAGTGAAAATCTTTGATCGCTATTACCAGGTCAAAGCCAGGGTCGTTCAGCTCAGCGGTCTGTCAGGCCATGCCGACGTGGAAGACTTTAAATGGTGGTACGAAACCTCCGCGAAACGGGGAAACATCGGCCAGGTCTTCCTCGTCCACGGAGAACCGGAATCGGCGACGGCGCTGGCAGCCTTGATCCGTGATGAGGTCGATGAGGAACCGATCATCCCCCAGTATCAGCAATCGTTCGAGGTTTAATTCCACAATGGCGAAAGCGATTCAACATCCCGACAAGAGTCTGCCGGCTCTCGGAATCAGACAACCCTGGGCAGAACTGATTATGCGGGGCGTGAAAACAATTGAGCTCCGTTCCAGTCAGACTAAGATCCGCGGGACGATCTACGTCTATGCTTCAAAGACTCTCGCGAAGACACCACACGCCATCGAAGCAGCAGCGCAAGCGGAAATCGCCACCGAGACCCTCCCGACGGGCACCTTGATCGGCACCGTCGAGATCGTCGATTCCTTCCCCGCGACCGCTGAACATGCGGAAGCATCAGGCGTCCCCGCATCTCTGCTCAAGGGCAAATACGGCTGGAAGCTCGCGAATCCCAAACGCATCAAATCGCCTATCGTGCCGCAGTTCCTGCCTTACGGAGTCTGGTTCTATCCCTTCGTCCGCAAGCAGACCGGGACCCGCCAGAAATAGAAACGGTTCGGGAACCGTTCCTCAGCCTTTTGTTGCGGCTGCCATCTCACCTGCGTATTTTCCGATCGACGCAATCACGGCTTCCCGCGTCTGGTCTGGGTCAGAAAAAGCAGCGAATTGTTTGACAATCGCCGAACCAATGATGAATCCGTCGGCTTTACCGCGGAGCGTGTCGACATGCGCGGGCTTACTGATGCCGAAGCCCACCGCCAAAGGTAGATCCGTCAGCGAGCGTAACGACTCCAGATGCGCTGTCAGTTCCGCAGGCAGTTCATCGCGAACACCTGTCGTGCCGGCGACAGCGATACAGTAAATGAAACCCGAGGCGGACTGCACGATTCGCTTCGTGCGATCTTCAGGCGTAAGCGGGGAGACCAGTTGAACCAGGTCCAACTCAGACGCTCTGGTGATTTCCACGAACTCCGCCGCTTCGTCTCCGGGAAGATCGGGAACAATCAGACCCGAGAACCCGGCTTCAGCGGCTTCTTTCAGGAAACGCTCTGCACCATAACGAAAGATAATCGCATACGAAACCATGCCGACCAGGGCCGGCAGATCGACAGACTCATCTGCAGAGAGTTCTTTCAAAGCTTCAAACAGGTCGTGTACGTGGAAGCCGTTATTGAGAGCCCGCGTATACGATTCCTGAATCACCGGACCATCTGCAATCGGATCACTGTACGGGAAGCCTACCTCGATCAGATCGACTCCCTGTCGGGCCAGTTCTTTCAATACATCAACGGTGGTTGCCAGGTCCGGATCGCCGGCGGTGATGAAAGGCATGAACGCCATGCGGTTTTCAGATTTTAACTTCGCAAAAGTTTCAGAGATCAAAGTTGTCACGATGGGGGGTACTGCTTTTAACTGAATTTCAGAAGGATGATTTTTATTGTCACGACAAAACCGGCCGGGGATTAAATTTCCCGTTCCAGCAGGCGGGCCACTTCATTCACGTCTTTGTCGCCACGACCGGACAGGCAGACGACGATCGTCTCATCGGGGCTGGCCTGGCGGGCTGCTTTGATGGCGTAAGCGATCGCATGCGACGATTCAATCGCCGGGATGATCCCTTCCAGGCGGGCCATGGTCTGAAAGCCTTCGAGGGCTTCATCGTCGGTGATCGCGGTGTAATTCACGCGGCCGGAGTCTTTCCAGTAACTGTGTTCGGGACCCACGCCGGGATAGTCGAGGCCTGCAGAGATCGAATGCACGTCCATCGTCTGGCCGTCATCGTCCTGCAGCACATATCCGAAACTGCCATGCAGCACACCCTTGGCTCCATAACTCAGCGTACTGGCATGCTCTCCCGGTTCAGGACCGCGGCCACCCGCTTCCACGCCGGTCAGCTTCACACCCTCATCGTCGATAAAGGGATAGAACATGCCGGCCGAATTGGAACCGCCGCCGACACAGGCAATCACTTGATCGGGGAGTTTACCTGTCTGCGCCAGGCACTGTTCGCGGGCCTCTTTTCCGATGACCGACTGGAAGTCACGAACCATCATCGGGAAGGGATGCGGACCAATCACGGAACCGATAATGTAATGGGTGGTCTCCACACTCGACATCCAGTCCCGCATCGCTTCATTGACTGCGTCCCGTAGAGTCTTGGAACCGCTGGAAACGCCACGGACTTCAGCGCCCATCATTTTCATGTTGAATACGTTCAGCTTCTGGCGGCGGATGTCTTCCTCGCCCATATAGACGATGCATTCCAGTCCGAAGCGGGCACACGCCACAGCAGAAGCCACGCCGTGCTGGCCGGCTCCAGTTTCGGCGATCACGCGTTTTTTACCCATCCGCATGGTCAGCAGCGCCTGGCCCATGGTGTTGTTGATCTTATGAGCACCGGTGTGATTCAGATCTTCGCGCTTGAAGTAGATCTTGCCTCCGCCACAATGCTCGGTCAGACGTTCCGCGAAATAGAGCGGATTCGGGCGTCCTACATAATTCTTAAGCAGGTCATCCAGCTCCGCCTGAAATGATGGATCCTGTTTGGCCTTCTCGTATTCCTGGGTCAATTCCTCCAGGGCATGCATCAGTGTTTCGGGGACGAAGCGGCGGCCGAATTCTCCAAAGCGACCGGAGGCATCAGGCACATTCGATAAGCTGGTTGTCATATCTGGCTCAAATTCACTAGTAAAATATCATTAAAACAGCGGTAATGACCATTATTGAATTCCGCGTGGCAATGGTCAATGCCCGCCCACAGGACCCTTCAGAATCGGAAAAGGTTCGATCCGGTTTTTCCATTTTTCCGGTCGGTCGTTTTGCTGTATCTGCTTTTGTATCATGCTCTTCTGTCGTTGTAGACCTGAAAAATGTGGTGTCCAGTCGTAATTTAGTAGGATTTTCCTCAAAAGATCGATAAAATACAGGACGCGTTCTGTGGAACGATCTGTTTCACAACTTAAGAGGGGGAGAATTAACATGAACACTTCTAATCAAAAACTCGACGAAGCCATCAATTCCAATTCGATTCATATCGATGAACAGGAACGTTTCTGTCTTTTGGATGACAAAACCCATGGCTACCAGAATCTGGATGACAGCGATATCATCATTCCGGATTTCGCTCACATTCTCCGTTCTGCCCATCGCGAGCTCAATGACTTCACACCTCCTGTTGGTTAATTGCTCAGTGAGTGCCTCCTGCTATTTCGCTACGGGGAAAATCTGCGCCGAGACAAAGTAACGTTCGCCGTCGCGTTCCAAAATCAGTTCCGGCGCCCACTGTTCGACTTCTTTTTTCTTGTTATCAGATAAAGATTCAAACTTCTGATAACCGTAACGATTTTCCAGAGGCGGACGCAGTACGCCTTCGTTTACCAGTTTCTCAAAACGCAGCGGCGTTACGTAGTCAGTGTACCCGTAAGATCCCGGTAGACGATAACGTAACACCTCTGACCAGTTCACATACACAAACGCGATATGCTCATCCTGGAATTTCTTTTTGATTGCTGCAGCCGGTTTCATCTTGAGTTGTTTCGCAGGTAACTCAGGATTTGCTTCCGCCGTCCACTGCTGGAAAATATCTTCATCGAAGACCGTGTTGTAGATCACCGGGAACTCGGCGTTGAAGACCTTCGCTTCTCCCACAAACAACACGACCTGGTCAGGGCCAAGCTCCATCTGGTTCAGTAACTCTATCTCGGGAGCCGTCAGATTGCCTGTGAACTTTCGCGCGTAAGCGAAATCATCGAGATACGCGTTATTGCCCCCCAGTCCGCTGGTGACGATTGAGAGATTGAACATCACAGCAAACAGCACCGCGACAGTCACGCCGGTACGCCAGAGTAGTTTCGAACTCCACGTCGCACCAATGCCCGCCAGTACCGCAACCACCGGCAGCATCGGCACCCAGAACCGGTCGATCCGATGTGTCAGGAACCACCAGGAAAAGAATAGAAATCCGATATAAATCCAGAGCCAGTACATCAGCCGCCGGTGTTGTCGGTTCAGAAAGGCCAGCGGTGCCAGACAGAACAGCAGCGGACTGATCCAGTCGCTGGTCATCGTGACATCCAGCAGACTATGCTTGAATTCAGCCAGACCGATCGTTTTCATGCCATGCCCGTTTTTCCACTTGGCATTCAATGCCTCCGTCAGGTCGTATCCACCAAACACCGAATACAACAGCGGGTAAACCGGATTGCCCGTCTCCACCAGGTTCTTTAACAGCCACGGACCAATGGTAATCAGGGTCCCGATCGCGAACACCACTCCCAGCTTTAAGGTAGTAGACCAGCAGAGCGTTTTATTCTCCCGGAGCAGGAACCAGCTGAAACCAAGCAGCGTCAGTCCCAGTGGAATCACAACGGATAGCACGCCCGGGTACTTGGTCGCCATCGCCGAACCGGAGAGCAGTCCCGTGATTAACGTAAAGCTCCAGAGTTCGCCCGGCAGACGGGACGTCTTCGCAGTGGAATCGCCTCCTGTGTCGTTCGCCTCTGCTTTCCATTTCTGCAGAACCGCAATCGTCAGAATCAGACACAGCAGACTCGCCAGCAGATAAAAGGAGAGTGCTCCTTCGGTATACGCGATGATCGACATCCGGTAAGTCCAGGGATTCGTCAGGAACACCGTGGCTGCAATCCAGCCTGCTGTTGAACCAAACCAGTGCCGTGCCGTGGTGAAGATTCCCAGTGCGGTAAATAGCGCGAAACTCATCAGCACCAGTTTGCCCGCCTGGGCTCCCGTGAACCAGTCCCCTTTGAGCGTCATCGACAGTAGCGTCACCATCTCGGTCAGAAACGGAAAGCTGGTATACACGTTATGGGGCAGGAAGCTGATATATCCCTGCAGATAATATTCTTTCGGGCCCCCAAAATGATATTCAAGCACATCATAGTCAGTCGAAGGCAGCATTGATCCCAGAAACATGCTGAGCACAAACGGGCTCATCAGCAGACAGCAGCCCACGCGGAACAGTGTATCGACCGTGATCGCTTCCGGCAGTTCCAGCTTCAAAGAACTCAGCGAGCCCGTTTTCTGTTTCGTTTCCTGCAGTGCCGATCCTATGCCCACGATCGCAGTTAATATCAGTACGGCGTAACAGAGCCCCTGGGAAAGCATGCCCATCAGGCCCCCTCCCAGTGTCAGCAGTGTGACGAATGAAATTCCCAGGCCCGCGGCGAAGACCGTGCGTTCTGCAGTGAAGGGGGCCAGCGGTATGCGGATCAACCGTGTTACGAGTTGTCCCAGTCCCCAGGCGCCCAGCAGAATGATCGACGCGACTCCGATCAACGGAATCCGCTGCGGAAAATAAGCCCAGCCGGCGGGATGCGGATTCTCTTCCGGCAGCGGATCGACCAGATCCAGCAGCAGGAAAGGCATCTCGGGCACAATGTACCAGCGGTCGATCTCCCTGTTATTCGTCAGTGGAACAGACAGGTAGATCAGAAAAAACAGCAGCAGCCAGACCAGGGCTCCGTTCAGGAACAGCGGGGAATCTTTCTCCAGTGACTCCAGCGGTCTGTCTACAGATGGCTTATTCATTGGCAGTAATCAGTGTCTTCAACGAAATTAAAAATCGGGTCTTTTCAAAATCAGGTGCGGCGTTTCCAGTCGAAACCGATATCCAGCGAGATGACAGAGTGAGTCAACGCACCCACGCTGATCCGTTCCACTCCCGTCTCCGCAGCGGCCCGTACCGTTTCCAGGTTAATGCCCCCCGATGCTTCCAGCAGCGTCGCGGGTGACTGGGCATCACGCATCTGAATCGCCTCCCGCATGGTCTCGGGTGACATGTTATCCAGCAGCACGATCTCGGGCTTCCCTTCAAGTGCGTCGGCCAGCTGTTCGAGCGTGTCGACTTCGACTTCCACTCCTTTTTCCCCGTTGACCGATTCCCGCGCCTGTTGGACCGCAGCAGCAATGGTGGGATGCGAATTGCGACTGGCCCAGGCAGCCAGATGATTGTCTTTGATCAGGATCCCGTCATACAGGCCCATCCGGTGATTCGTTCCCCCGCCGGCTGCGACCGCATATTTTTCCAGTACCCGCCAGCCAGGCAGTGTTTTCCGCGTGTCCAGAATACAGGCCCGGGTTCCCTCAATGGCTTTGACATACTCCGCCGTCTGTGAAGCTACGCCGCACAGATGTGTCAGAAAGTTCAGGACGGTGCGTTCTCCGGTCAACAAAGATGCCAGGGGCCCGGCACACGTTGAAATAACGGATCCCGGTTCCAGGGCAGCCCCGTCAGCCAGATGATGCGCGCAGGTCACTCGCGGATCGAGTTCTGCAAAAATCAGCGAGGTAATCGGAGAGCCAGCCAGGATTCCGCTCTGGCGGGCGACGATCTGAATTTCAGCCTGGTCGGTATCTTCAATCAGGGCCTGACAGGTCAGGTCGCCGGTCTCCTGGAGATCTTCTGCCAGGCTCAGTTTGATGAGGGTACGGGCTGCTGCCTCGTGGGGCTGTGTAAAGGGAACTGTCACGTGCGCATCTCTGTTTTTGGGGGTCTGGGAACGCGCCGATTCAGGGGCATTCCGATTCTGATTCCAGCATCTGACTAACATCAGACGTAGAATTAAACGATAATAGCTATAAGTACTTATCGTATCATAGCAGTCTGCAGTTTGACATGTAATCGGGAGAAGCACATGATTATCGGAGTCCCTCGTGAAATCAAGCAGGACGAGTACCGCGTCGCTCTGATTCCGGTTGGAGCCGAGGAATTGACGGCCGCCGGGCATACCGTCCTGGTCGAACGGGGAGCCGGGCAGGGGAGTGGGATTCCCGATGAACTCTACGAAGAAAACGGGGCCGAAATTGTTGAAACGGCTCAAGAAATCTTCTCCCGCGCCGACATGATCATCAAAGTCAAAGAGCCGCAGCCCTCCGAATGGCCCCTGCTCAGACCGGGTCAGATCCTGTTTACCTACTTCCACTTCGCCGCCGACGAAAAGCTCACCCGCGGCTTTCTGGAAACGGGCGCCACCGCCGTCGCTTACGAAACGCTCGAAGGGAAAAATGGTCAGCTTCCGCTGTTGACTCCCATGAGCGAAGTCGCCGGACGTATGAGCATTCAGGAAGGCGCCAAGTATCTGGAACGCCCCCAGTTGGGACGCGGCATTCTGCTGGGAGGCGTGCCCGGCGTGCCCCCCGCGCATATCGTGATTCTGGGTGGAGGTGTGGTCGGCAAGAACGCGGCCCAGATTGCAGCCGGCTTCCAGGCGGACGTCGTCATTCTGGATATCAGCGTGGACCGTCTGCGTTATCTCGAAGACATCATGCCTGCCAACGTGAATACACTCTACAGTGACAAACACAACATCCGCGAGCAACTCGAGCTGGCGGACCTGGTGATCGGTGCCGTCCTGATTCCAGGTGCCCGGGCTCCCATGCTTGTTCCCCAGTCTGCCTTGAAGATGATGAAACCGGGGGCGGTGTTGATCGATGTCGCCGTTGACCAGGGAGGTTGTATCGAAACATCCCGTCCGACGACGCACTCGGATCCCACTTTCGTCGTGGATGGTGTCGTACATTACTGTGTCGCCAACATGCCCGGCGCCGTGGGGCGTACCAGCACTTATGCCCTGTGTAACGTCACGCTCCCGTATGCACTCAGACTGGCAAACCAGGGGCTGGAAGCCGCCTGTGGGCAGGACAGCGGATTGTTGTCCGCGGTCAACGTGCACAACGGACAGGTGACCAACCGTGCGGTCGCCGCGACCTTTGGTCTGGACTACCAGGAGTTTTGTGTCTGACGAAAACGCAGAGCCGTGAGTTCGTTGATCCCGTCGAGCGACATCCCCCACTGAAAATCTGCGCCGCTCCTCTGAACAGATTGAACTTGAACCGCGCATCCCGAAGCGTATGCTGATTCCCTTCTGGCTCGCGCGCGAGACGGGTGCAGCGTGCACTGCATGCAGGCGCACCACTGACGAAACAGCACCTGAATCTGAGTGGCTTTTCACCTGATGCTTACTGGAGTATTTCGAACCGGTTCGCGATGTTCGGTCTCCGCTGTTCAGGGCAGACTGAGACACAAACCGGTCAGACCAGGACAAAATCTGGGACAGACGTGGACAAAATCCGGTCACAACGGGACAAAATTCTGTCTTGACCCTCCGGTGCCGTTCAACACAATCAGCATCCGTCATCAAATCATACGCAGAGACAGCAGCGGTGAGTCTATCCATCTCACCACAGTCCACATGCTTTAATTCATAATGGGAGTTCATAAAACACATCCTCAGGAGCGGCAAGGCACTGGCCGCCAGCAACACAGGGTGACGCGGACATTAGAACCGGTGACTGGCGCCATTCCGCTCACAGAATCGAGGGCCCCAAATAAAATTCGGACCGAGCGCAGCGAGCAGAAAACCGCCTGTGGAGACAAAACACTCCGAACCCGAATTCGATTTCCAACAATGTCGGCGAGGCCCCGTGCGTCCGCCCGCCTGTTGACTTTCAACATCAACAAGACTTCCAGGGGAAACATGATCCGTGACTCGAAATCCGAAAAATCAATCCCGTATTTTACTGGAAAGCAACCTGTCCCCGTAGCTGAAAATTGTTAAGCTGAACAGGGAGACGGAGCGAATGTGGAATGGAAACTCCCGGATCCCGACAACCATTCATCAATGCACGACGAATATATGACTGCGATTAAAAGTAGCGAATTCAGAGAAGAACATTTAGATCTGAGTGCGGTCTGGACGTGGGAGAGCGATCCTTTCAAGCCCGAGGACTCGCTGATCCCAGTGCCGTTAACCGCTGAAGCGATTGCACTGGCCGATTCCTTACTCATCCATTCCGAGTTCAAAACTCCCTCCGCAAAAAGATTGCAGGGGTTGATTATCATGAGTCCGTTGACTGATGACGTATTTGCGATCGAGGTCCTGTCCGGCGAGCAGTCATTTACATTTAACAGGCTTCTTCCGGAACTCGCGGAAGACGACCTGAATCGATTAGCTCGCTTACTTTCTGAAGACCCGGGCGACATTTTCCCTTTGCGATACTCCGTCGTTGCTGAAGAACTTTTGATTCCAGACGGCGAGCTCACAATCTGATTAGAGCTCAGCACAACAAAAGCAGAAAATTAGCAGTGCAAACAAAATATCAATTGCCCGAATTCGATTTCCAATAATGTAGGGGAGGACCCATGTGTCCTCCCGCCTGATGACTTACACCATCAGCAAGACTCCGGAGGGAAACAGGCCCTGTAACCAGGAACCCAGAAAACCAATCGGGCATTATGCTGTAATGCAACCTGTTCCCTTGGCTATAGATCGAGAAGCGATAGGGGGCGTAATTAGTTGAACTTGCTGCCTCCCGGTCTTCATGACCCAATGCAATGAAAAAGATGACCTCGCATGAAATACCATGAAATTGAAGCCGAAGTCTACTATTTAACCACAGAGGAGGGCGGTCGCAATAACGGCGTACTTAATGGATATCGCGGACAGTTCCACTATGATGGTGGTGATCATGATGGGGGGCAGTTCTTTCCAGATTTCCTGGAAAACGAAATGATCGAACTGGGAAGCACGGTGTCAGTACTCATTCGTTTTCCAAAGCGACAGTGGGATGAAATTCATTCCGGCCAAATCAAAATCGGAATGAGTTTTCTTGTTAGAGAAGGAGCTAAAGTGGTAGGACGAGGGAGAGTGAAGCGAGTTTGATTGTGGTGGACAGAGTTGGCGAGACTACGCCTGGAAAAACTCTACATTCTTATGCCCCAGCGGAGCGTCCCGCTTCCACACGCCGCACAAATTCAGCAAGCACCTGATTGAATTCGTCCGGTTGTTCCAGATTCATGAAATGCCCACAACCACGCATGACATGCAACTCCGCCTGCGGTGCCAGGAACGACAGGGCCATCGCCTTCTCCTCGGTAATCACCGGGTCGTGATCACCGCACATGACCAGCAGAGGTTTCTCCCACTGCGCAACGACCGCGGTGTGATCAGTGCGGCTGTGAAAGACCCGGACAGCGTTGATCAGGTCTGCGGTCTCCTGTGACAGAGCCAGTGACTCAATCCTCTCGACGACCTCAGGCTGTGCAGCGGCGCCCAACCAGCCGCTGATTTCCGGCCACATCCCGCGAATGCCCTGATGGTGCAGTGTGTCGAGATAAGCGTCGCGTGCAGCAGGCTCCGGGCGGTGGCCTGCTTTGGTTCCAACCAGTACCAGCGCCGCGATCCGATCGGGGGCCTGACGCGCCATTTCCAGCGCACAGGAACCTCCCATCGAGGAGCCGATGGCAATCAGGGAATGTGTCTCAATAGAATCCAACACACGGCTGGCCCAGTTTTCGAGGGAGTCTCCCAGTTGATATAGACAGGGAGTCGTGCAACGTCCAGGGGCAATCGCGCGTTGTTCGTCCCACATCGAATGATCGAGGGGGAAGGCATGCAGAAACGCGAGATGCATTCAACTCGTCCTGATGATTAACCTGTGGCTTAGCTGTATACAATCCATTTTATGGTAACCACACGCCAGACATTTGCCTATATAATAAAAAAAGAGAGGTGGAGCTTTCGCTCACACCTCTCCGTCTCTCATTATTCCAGTTGACAGGCGACTGCTTAGATCAGCGGACCTGACCAGTCTGCGAAGAGGTCATCCACTTCTTCGCCTGCGGTTTCCAGTTCGAAGCCGGCGTTCAGATCCTGGTTATCTTCGAATTCGAAACCAAGGTCATATCCGTCTGATTCGAGACTCTCGAAGTCGTTGGTCAGCAGCTGATCTGTCTCGTAAGAGTTATCGAGCAGCGAACCAACCAACTGATCCAGTCCGCTGGACTGATCCAGGTTCAGTACCGAATCCTGTACGGTCAGCGAGGTGTAACCCCAGTCCGAAGCTGTTTCGACGGTTGTTGGCTCGGCTGCCGGTTCCAGGGCAGGTGCGGGAGCAACACCGACAGACTGCTTGGTGCGAGTGGTCGCAGCCGGAGCATCAACCACAGGTGCTGAGGTCATCAGCGGAGTCGGATCGAGTCCAGCACCAGTCAACGGAGCTGACAGCGGACTGATTACGGCTCCCGCGGCGTCTGCATAGGCAGCCTGCAGAATGCGAACATCGAGGGTTGAGATCGACTTCCGAACCGAGGGGTCGAGGAATTCGCCCATGAGGTCATCCGGATAGAAGTTCTCATCGATGTGCAGGCCGTCGTCGGTCAGCGGTGCAATCAGATCCCAACTGACAAACTGAACCTGGCCGGAACCGCTGGTTTCAACATGGTCAGCGTAGGCAGAATAGCCCGTTGTGAAGCCGGCTGCGTGACCGATTTCATGCAGCAGGACGGTATACAGGTCGTAGTGTCCGTCGGCGGCAGAACCGGCGATCGCTTCTCCATTGCTGTCGAAGGAGAGTCCTTCGATAGACGAGTACCAGCCGAGGCCGGCAGCATCGTCGTCGATGTAAACGCGTCCCTTGACGGGAATCCCGTTTTCGTCAAGCTCCAGGATGTGTCCTTCACCCAGTTGCTGACCACCCAGATCGGTAACCACGACCTGAACTGACAGGTCTTGATTTCCGGTGGCGGTTTTCCATTCATCAACGGCAGCGTCGATCAGATCGTCAAGCGAGTCATCCCCGTCTGTGGTGATGGAAGAACCATACCATTCCTGCGGGAAGTTCGGCGGGAAGATGACCGACTGACCGCTGGCTTTGGAACGGTTGTAGTTCGTTGCCAGGAAGGTCAGGTCTTTGAAGTTGATCTGGCCGCTCTTGTCGAAGTCGAGTGACCAGGCCAGCCCGGAGGAAGCGTTGACCACAGACGTTCCATAGAAGGTTGTGAACTGGATCAGATCCTTGAAGTCGACGACACCACTGTCATCCAGGTCAAACGGAACAGCCCACAGATCGGTGGTCGGTGCAGTCGCCACTGATGCGGTCACAGCACCGGTACCTGCCACATCCAGTTGAGCGTTGATCACGCGGATGCCCAGGTTGTGAGGTCCGAGGAAGCCGGAGACTGTATCGATGGCAACACCATCATCGGCCAGCGATTCAAACTTCACGCGGGCCAGCAGAACCTGCTTACTGGACCCCAGTGTGCCCACGCCGTTTTGACCGCTGATGCCCGAAACGATGCCGGTCTGGTCATCGATGCTGGACGAACTGCTGTTCCCGAATGCGGAACCGAAGTCGATGGCGGTCGCAGTAAAGAAGTCCGTGTTGTATTCCAGGTCAAACGAGCCGCCCGTGATACCGGATCCGTCTGTGGTGGTACCCCAGACTTCAACCCAGAAGCTGTCCCATTCATCAACCCAATCTTCGCTTTCCGGTACGGAACCGGTTTCGCCGTTCGCATCAGTCGTTGTCTGTGATTTCACGATCGAAGTGCTGATGGTGGTATTGGGAGATGCAGTACCTGTCAACGGCGGGCCGGATGGATCGAGGATCGTTCCCGTCGCGGTGGTCGAGGGGAAGAATTCCAGGATCTGCAGACCGCTGAAGGTGTCAGCAACGAATGCCAGGGTGCCGTTCACAAACAGGCTGCGGGCACTGCTGGGCGTATCAAATGTGTTGATCAGAATCGGGCTGGTCGGGTTGGTGATATCAACCACTTGCAGGCCGGTCGCTCCATCTGCCACATAGGCAAAGTTGCCATCAACCTGGACACCCGTGGCGACGCCAGGAGTATTCAGTGTACCCACGATTGAGGCGGTGGCGGGGGTTGAGATGTCAATCACCTGCAGACCACCTTCACGGTTCGCTACGAAGGCGTAGTTTCCGACGACATCCAGTCCAATCGCGGCTCCACCCGGAGTCAGGACATTTTTGATCAGGGTGGGGTTGGATGAATCTGTGACGTTGACAATCTGCAGCCCGTTATTTCCATCGGTGAGGTAGGCGACGTTGCCAATGACTTCGACGCCCCCTGCCAGACCGCCGGGAGTAGAGACTCCAAAGCTGCCCAGGATGGAGGGAGCGGCCGGGTTGCTGACATCGACGATTTGCAGACCGCCACCGTTTCCGCTGTCGTCTGCGACATAGGCCAGGTTACCGACAACCTGTACGCCGCGGGCACGGGCGGGAGTGGCGATACTGCCGACGAAGACCGGAGCAGCCGGGTTCGCGATGTTGATGATCTGCAGTCCTGCTTCACCAACCGCCAGATAAGCCAGGTTGCCGACTACATCGATTGCCTGGGCGATGCCCTGGTTGTTGAAGTCATACTCACCAACATGGAAAGGAGCAGCCGGGTTGGCAATGTTATAGATCTGCAGGCCACCATCGCGGTCTGCCACATAAGCGTAATTACCAACGACATCCACGGCGACCGCAGCATCAGAAGTAGTAACACTGCTGAGCGACTCGACACTGGTCAGGAAGACTGCACGTCCATTTGGAACCAGATTGTCCAGGATGACGTCAAACGTTTCCGGGCTTTCAGTGAAGATATCGTTGAACACAGTGATGTTCAGCGGAACCTGCGTCACGCCGGGGCCGAAGGTCAGAGTCTGACCTGAGATTCCCTGGTAGTCATTCGGAGATGTGGCTGTTCCGTCGATGGTTGATGCGTCCACGGTAATCGCGACGTCAACGGGATTGGACAGCTGGACCAGGAACTGGAACGGACTGTTGTTTTCGGTGTCGATGACCGGAGTGATCGACAGTTTCGCTGAGTCGTTATCCCGGATGTGTCCCTGGTCGGTTCCGTTGATGATCGAAACATCGCGAAGGGCAGCGTCCAGGTTGGCCAGAATGGTGGAGAAGAACTCATCACCTTCTACGATGTTGTCATCGTTGACGGTAATCGTGAAGTTCTGAGTCAGGGCACCATTCGGAGTGAAGTTCAGCAGGATGGGAGCGAGAGGATCGACGGCGTTGTAGTCGCTGTCGGTGACCAGTCCCGTACCATGCTGGGTGTAGACTTCAACGGAAACATTCGAATCGACCGGATTCGAGAGAGTCGCGGTGAAGACAAAGTTCCCTTCGGATTCCAGCTTGGAGACATTGTTGATTGTGACGGTCGCCGAGTCATCATTGATGATCGTACCCGCTGCAGGCAGTCCCAGTGTGACGTTGCGTCCTGACGCATTCAGATTGGTTGCGATGACATTGAAGAGTTCGTCCAGTTCGACTTTTTTGTCCTGGGCAATCTGCACGGTAAATGTCTGCTGTCCGGGGACAACGTCGGAGTTGGGAGAACCCAGGAATGTATACAGCTGGTTCAGCACGGGAAGGTAGTCGTTGTCTGCCACCGTAGCCGTGTTGTCCTGGGTGGAGAGGAAGAAGCTGACATTCGTGTCGATCGCTTTGGAAATATTTACATTGAAAGTGATATTGGTAGTGCCGGTAGCACTGCCTTCATTAACACCGGCTGAGATCACAGGGTCAACCGTGATGATTGCCGAGTCATTGTTGCGAATGATACCGGTGGCGTCTGCCCCCAGAGTAATTCGGGAGTCGAGCCCGTTGGCATTCAGGTTGTCGATGAACACGTTAAAGAGTTCATCCAGTTCCACTTTCTCGTCAGGTGTAATGGTGACAGTGAAGGCCTGAGCACTGGGGACATTATCGGTGTCCGGAGTACCCGTGAAGGTGAAGCTCTGGGTTTTGAATTTGTAGTCATCATCCAGCGACTCATCGGTGGCAATTCCGGAACCGGCGGGTAACGGAGGAGTACCGTCCTTCGTCGTCAGATCGAAGCCAACATCGACTGCAATCGCATTCGAGATGTAGACGTTAAATGTGACCGATCCCGCTTCTTCGTCGACAAAGACATCGTTATTGACAAAGGAGATGAACGCGGTGTCCAAATCCTTAATTGTGACATCAGCTGGGCCATCCAGGTTGATTCTGCTGTCCAGGCCGTTGGCAGACAGGCTGTCCATCAGAACGTTGAAGATTTCATCCAGCTCCAGTTTGTCGTCATTGGTGATATTAACGACAAAGGTCTGGACCCCGGGAACCACATCGGTGTCGGGGGTTCCGAGGAAGGTGAAGGTCTTGCGATCAGATTTGTAATCGTCATCGGTGATTTCATCTGTGGCAGTTCCATCCTGTGTGAACAGATCAAAGCTCACATCTTCAGCAATCGATTTATCAATCTGAACGGTCAACAGAGCAATCGCCCCTGCCTGCTCATTGACGGTGATACTGCTGTTGAGGAAGGTGATGTTGGCGGTGTCCAGTTCATCCGTAATTGTTGCCTGTGCCCAGTTGTTGGAATCAGGCTCAGTGATGGGATGGGACAGCGTGATCTTGGAATCGAGACCATTGGCTGCCAGTTGACTCATGAAGACATTGAAGACTTCATCCAGTTCCAGCTTGTCGTCGTTGTTGATTGTGATGACAAAATTCTGAATCCCGGTAACCAGGTCTGCGTCTGCAGATCCCGCAAAGGTGAACTGTTCCGTTTTCGCTGTGTAGTCGTTGTCGGCAACTGTTGCATTGCGATCCACGCTCGAGGTGCCGTCAGCGGTCGAAACATAGAAACTGACATCTTTCGCGAGAGTAATCGCTCCGCCGGAACCATCGTCGATCTGAATATTAAACGTGACAGTGGCACCATCGTCTTCCGTTACATTCAGGTCATCGGAAACAAAGCTGATGACGGCAGTGTCTTCATCTGTGATGGTCACCTGTGCCGGATTGCCTGCTGGTGAGCCGAGAGTGATCTTGGATTCCAGTCCGCCAGCGGTCAGGCTGTTCATGTAAAGATTGAAGATTTCATCCAGTTCCAGTTTGTTATCGTCGGTGATGAAGACCTGGAAAGTCTGGTCAGCAGCCGGTGTGATGGAGTTGGTGAAAGTGACCAGTTCATTGACACTGGTGTAATCGTTGTCAGTGTTTTCGTCACTGGCGTTGTCTACAACGAGAGATGTGCCATCAGCTGAAGTGACAAAGAATTGAACATCATTCTCAACCGCGTTGGAGATATGCACCGTATATTCGACATAGCCGGTGGCGACATCTTCCGCGACGGTCAGATCGGTCTCGACGAAGGTGATTGTAGCTGTGTCGTTATCTATGATCGTGATCGTTGTCTGGTCGTAAACCGTCAGTGTTCCACCCAGCCCGTCATCGATGAGGCCGTCGGTCTTGGTTCCATTGTCGACAGTGTCAATCGTCATAGTGAATTGTTCATCCAGCTCAACAATATCATCATTGAAAATGGTAAACACGACTTCCGCCGTCAGCTCGTTCGCAGCGAATGTGACCTGTGCCGGTGGTGGCGTGGTGAAGTCGATTCCTTCGGTATCTCCGGCTCCGAACAGAAGGTCGACGGTGGTTACCAGCCCGATCTTATCCCGCTCCAGCTCAACGGTAACGGTAGTTGTACCATCTTCATTCAGGCTGTAGGTAGGGGTGTTGAAGAAGACTTCAGGCAAAGCTGTTACCACGATGTCGATCACATCAGTGTCTGTCTGAGACGGGTCACCAAAGAAGTTGCCGTTATCATCAGTGGTCATCGTCAGTGAAGCGGTCGCTCCCGCGAAGGTTGAACCGTCTATCGGTGTCGACAGCGGTGTCCACGAGACTCCATCCAGGGCTGTGTTGACATCTTCGATCAGACCGGTGATTTCCAGGAAATAGCTGGTGCCATCATCGGTAAGGTTGATGGTGACATTGCTGGTATTGGGGCCTGCAGCCAGTTTCCCTTCGGTCATCAGCGTCGATAGAGTGACCGTGATCATGCCGTCTGTGGCAGGTGTGGTCGGGATCCCCTGAGTACCGAGGAAGGAGTCCTGGTCGGTTACCGTTAGTGCATTTCCGTTGGCAGCTGAGAACACGACCGAGAAGCCGGGATCTGTCGTCACAGTGACATTCGGTGAATCCGGAATCGGCGTAGCGTCGAAGTGGTTGATCGGCGGTGCATTCACGCCATCGCTCACCAGGATTGTGAAGGATGTCGAACCATCTGTCTGGTTTGGCTGTAACAGATTCCCTGCCAGGTCTTTGACAGCGTTCGAAGTTGAATTGTCAACATCAATGGTATAGAGCGTATCCATACCGAAGACACCGGCGATGGATGTGAAGATGACTTCGTCAGTGTTGCGGTTGTAACTGAAGATGTAATCCAGACCTTCTACCAGCGTGCGGGTAGAAGTGCTTGTCCGTGCAGTCAGAGTGAACTGCAGCGAATTCACCAGACTGTCATCAATGCCGATGCCTGAATCTTTCAGTTTCACAATCATGGTTGTGAACAGCTCAGGGTTGGTGATGTAAACCGAATTGGGATCGCTGTTCTGATCAACTCCGTCGACATCATTATCTTCGGGTAACGAGATGATCGCAGTCGGGCCGACAAAATCAGCTCGTTCAATCGCCCCGCGGTCCTTGAAGATGTTGGAACCTAAACCAGGAGGCGGAGTTTGAGTTGGGTCGTCAACGCGTAACTGCCCGAACGCATCATAAGTCGGAGCAAAGATATCCGAGTTGGGCATCCCGATCGAGTCTTTGACGTTTACGAAATCAGGTCGATCGGCCAGACTGTTTAAAGCACTATCGATGGCCTGGCTGTTGTCTGCAAGGTAGTAGTTACCCTGGGATGGATTCACAAACAGCGGGTCATTGGCTCCCAGCTGGATCGCATTTGTGCCAACAGTTCCAATGGTGCTGTTACCTTTGAAGACGTTAGCACCGACGACATTAGGAATGCCCCCGGATGACTGCAGGTCAATCGCAGTGGAAGTATTCGCAACAATATTATTCAGGATGGTTGTCGTCGCATAGTTTTCGACAAGGATCCCTTGTCCGGCTGCTCCTACTGCGATCTGACCGATCAGATCGGCTGTCATGGTGTTGAAGAAATTGGTGGGGTCGAGCAGGAAGTTGTTGATATCAAAGAGCTGACCACCGGTCGAAGTGGCGAAAGTACCATACGTGCTGGCCGTGTTGAAAAATGACGGATCCGCAATCGCGTAGAACAATGAGTTTGTCGAAAGCAGAGCGGCCTGGGCATCGATGGCGGCTTGCGTGGTACTGTCATCATCTTCGTTAGTGAGGACAATCGGGACGATACGTGAGCCTGGCCGGTAGTTGAACGTTGTAGGTCCAGCATCAGGATCGAAGAGGTTCAGGGCTTCCAGGATGGCGTCACTACCGCGTTCCGTAGCCCCGGTAATCGGGATCGTCTGGAACGGACTTCCGGGAGCAGTAAACGTGGCGAAGTCAACAATATCCTGTACCTGCGTTGGATCATCACTGAAACCAACAGGGCTAGGCATTAGCACGAGCCCGTATTGGGCATCAATGCCAGCTGCCAGCATCTGTGAGTTAAAGTTGAGCAGCTGCGCCTGCACGTTCGAAATCGCCGTTCCCATACTGGTCGAAATATCGATTATGAAGACCACGTCAATTTGAGCCGAAGACTGTGTGACGGTGACGTTAGCCCCGGACAGGGTGTTGTTAACGACCTTCGTGTAGGAAACTGCTGCGGGGTTGTTCTGAGTGCTGCTGTTTGCATCGCCACTCACGCGAATTCCACCCAGTCCATTCGAGAAATCTGTCACGACGTTGTTCTGAACGGTCACACCCGGAGCGAAGCCGAGGCCGCCATTGAAGAAGTCATTCAGTTCCGGAACGTTAATCACGCCCCCAGCCTGAGACCGGGCAGTCACACCACCGTTCGGGCCAGCCGCAACAGATTCACGCTGACCGGCATCGATGTTAATCCCATACTCAGAAGCGCCGGAGATCGAGTTGGATTCAATCGAAATATGACCCTGCTGACGAGCCAGGTTACGATCGCCCTGTTGACCATTCAGGAAGTCCGAAGGCACAGTGGCTTCCACTTCCCGAATGAGTCGGTCATTGGTGTCGAACTGGGTGGAGATTGTCAGGTCAGGTAATTGACCATTGGGTGGTGCGGCGTACTCCGTTCCACGTCGGATTTCCAACTGATACCCACCCGAGAGAAGCTGAGTAGGCGCACCGAATGTTGGATTCTGGGGCAGGTTGAAGAAGGCCGTTTGATCAGCCTGGGCTCCCGTGACCATTTCCCCGCGCTCTGCGAAACCGATGATGATGTCATCGATATAGAACCCTTCAAAATTATTGTTCTGTGCCTGCTGATTGCTGAGAATGTTACCAAAGATGTCACCAGGTAGTCCATCTCCGGAGGTAGAGAGAGCAGAGCTGAAGGTACCAGAGGTAGCGAAATCGAATCGCAGTTTCAGATTCGCGTCGCCGGCAAATTTGCCGAGGTCAACACGGGCCTGTCGCCAGACTCCAGAGTTGTCAAACATTTCCTGGACCTGCTGATTGCCGTTTCCGACTCCCTCTCTTTCTGATGTCGTGAGGTAGCTTGACAATTCTCCCGCATTTGGATTTGTTGCGGGGGCTAACGTCGAGTTGTTGGTTGCCAGTTCGGTCCAGGTTGCTCCATCGTCGTTAGAAATGAAGACGCGTGCGGAATCCCGCATGTTCCCGGTTATAGAGTTGGCATTCTGAGTCTCCAGAAAATAATTGAAGTAGAGTGTCGGCAGGTCTGTTGATTCATAACCGTCCAGACTGAATGAACCCGACTCCAGGCTACCGCGTGCACCACCAGCAATGTTATAGTTATCACCGATATCGGGGTTGCTGGAAAGATCACGTTGGAAATCTGAATGCATCACGCCATATTGAGCGTTGGAAACATAATCGATGTAGTCGTTCGTGGATGAATTGTTCTGCAGCCATTCTTCGAATCCAAAGTAGAAGCTGGCTCCCCCCTGCGATTCGCTCTGTTGCAGACCATTGGGGAACGTGTCGCGGTCATTGCCGCCGACGTCGGTTCGAGTCTGATCGAACGTGTTATTGATTCCGTGTCCGGCGTCAGTATTGCGTCGGAACGTAGGATGCCAGAGATTGAAGTCCAGTGGTGAAAACGCGAGCCCGGTGATACCGGTCTCGCCAACAAACATGTGGTCAGCGCCACCCTTGAAGATGTCAACGGTACCCAGCACTGGATCATTAACGGTGGTGAGAATACTGCCGTCCGATGGATCAATACAGTAGAGGTTGCCAGAGTCTGTAATTGCAAACAGGAAATTCTGGAACGCACCATTGTTCAGGTTCTGAGGGGCGGCGGTCAGACCTTGTAAGGTACCATCGATCTGGCCTGACAGGTCGATGGGAGTGAAACCAGTTACAGTTCGTCGCGTTGCGTTGCTTTGGTTGATAGTCACAAACTGGTTCGTGTTTGTGACTGCGAATAATTGAGACTGACTGGAACCGGCATTGATCCCACGAAACGACATGCCGGTAATCTGTCCGACACCGGTAATATCGCCGAGTACCGTGAAGGTGTTGCCCGCATCGTTACCCTGGCTGTTCAAGAGATCCTGGCCAGAAGCACCCGTGCTGGGATTGGCCTGGTACAGTGTGGTAAATCCACCCGGATCATGAACGGCGTAAAACAGGTTGTAGGTGGCGACATCAGTTCGCTGGAAGGCCAGGGCGCCGACACTGCTGGTTGTGATGTCTACCGGGTCTGGGGTCCCTGTCGTGGGGAGATCGGGGATGCCATCATTCGTGGAAGAGATGGTTGAAGCATTACCCGGATCGAGTTCCCGGAAGCGGCCTGCGGTCCCGTTTCGATTTCCGGTGAGACTTTCATAACTGTAGAGCTGCCCGTCGGAGCGGATTGTAATGTCTGAGGTATTATCGTTACTGCCTGTGGAAAGTGCTCCTATGTTAATCGATCGAAGATCACTGGCTGAGACGCCTGGCGGCAGCAAGCTATTCAATATACTGGTTGGAATAGTAGAGAGATCGATACCATCAATCTCATCGATAATATAACCATCGTAAGCGTCTACGATACGCAGACGGTTACTCTGCGAAACATAGAGATTCACGTCTTCCAGTGTGAATGCGGTGACGTTGGTCGAGAGAGAAATCTCATCCGAGATATCAAAAATACTGCTGGTGGTGGGGGGGACGACATAAGTCGAGCCGGCAAGCGAATTGCCGGAAGTGTATCCACTGAAACCGATATGATCTTCAACAATCCGCTGGACGGAACTGACCGGTTCCAGGCGGATTTGAGAATTCAAGGCGCCAGAGACAAAGGTTGCATTCAGCGCTTGTGGCAGGCGGGCATTGGATGAAATCGCAACGTGATAGCGGAATGTGCTGCCGGGAGTTGCAGAAGGCAGCTGCACAGTGCCAATGTAAGGATCCAGTTTCCCGAAGCTCCCCGCAGCCAGATTTTCGGTATCACCGTCGGCCTGGTCATCCTGAATGTCCGAGTCGCGGCTGACCAGAATCAGGCGCCCCTGATCGTCAAAAACGGAGAGCGTTGTATCGCCACGTGATAAACCATCGGCGTAATCGATGTCAAAGATGGCGGCAAAGGTTTTACCACCGTCGCTACGACCTCCGATGACTTGAACCAGGTCATAGCCCATTTCGAAAGTGTACCAGTCGACATCAGACCCGTTGGACAGGGAACCGGATACCGAAAGCGTATTACGGTCGCTGGTCAGCAGATTCCCCAGTCCCTGGGCGTTGTCGATTGATTCGTTATTCGCAGTTTTTTCAGAGGATTCACCCAGCAGAGGCGAATGGGCTGGTTGACCAAGTACCTCGACCCCATTAGTGGGGTAGCGGATATCTGCATAACGGACGGTGGAACCGGGCTTCTCATCGACCTGTCTCAGGCGAACCTGTAGCTGGTATTGTCCCGATGTCTGACCACCTTCCAGGTTGGCTTCATCGCCGGCGACCGGTTGACTGCGTACCCGGATGAAGAAGGTACCGGTAGCACCCGCAGGCCCGGGCAGGACGACGCTGAAACCGGCGTCATTGATGTTCTGGGAATAAAAGTCTCCCAGGAGATGATCATCCTGCAGGAGAGGTTCTGCCAGGCCACTGAGCGTCAAATCGTCAAACGAGTTGAGTGAGCGTGCCAGCACATTCCCATAGAGATCCACCAGTTCGACCATGGTATCCAGCGCGGATGAGGTCCGATCAATGTCGATCCAGATGCGGGTTCCAGCAGTCCCCGTGAAACTGTAAACATCAACATCGTCCGGAGCGTCAGCACTGATATTACCATGAACGTTAAAGCCCAGTGCGCGATTCTCGTCTCCACTGATTTCATCTGGAGCCAGGATGCCCAGATTCTGGGCGAAGCCGGGGTTGCTGTTGGTGTCGACCCCACCTGTATTATTGCCTTCAGTTTCAAAACGTTCTACGACGTTTCGATCATTGCTGTAGCGGTCCAGCCGGATACTGCGCCAATCTCCTGCAGAGGGGGTGGATGCATCTCCGTCATTGTTGGTGTCAGTCTGGGGGAGACCAGCGGGAGTGAAACTGGCTCCGGCTGTATCATCAGCCAGCGATGTCAGAATCACAGGGAATCCAGGCTGTCCAATGATCTGGACGGTGCCGCCGATTCGATCTTCGATGTCAAGTGGTACGCCGTCGGCGGTGAAACCAGCATCCGCGCCGTCCAGTTTGACTACCAGGCCTTCATCGAGGTTGCTCTGCAGACGAATGCCGCTGAAGGTATGGTGCTGGAGAACCTGAATCTCACCCCGGAGGATATGCACGATATCCGTATCATCCCAGACGGTTTCCGTATCGAGCAGAGCCTCGCGGACTTCCATACCGTTCAGACCGTTGTTTTCCATCCGGTTCAGACGAACCAGGGCACCATGGTTATCCGTGTATTGTGTGTACGCTTCAGTGAAGCCTGTCGAACGTCCATAGTCACCTTTGAATTTGTAATTGAGCGAGTTCGCATCAATACTGACTAGAGTTCCTTCATTGTCGCGGAAAATGTTGTCGACAATAATTGGTTGGGCACCACGCACAAAAATCGTAGCATCATCGTTTGATCCCCGGCCATTACGATTGGAGCCTGTCTGTCCGCTGGCGTTGTTTTCCAGAATGCTGTTGGAGATACGAAACTCAGCCTGATGAACTTCGATGGCATTAAAGTTCGCAAACCCCCCCTCAATCGGAATCAGACCGCCGGCGTTGGTGATCAGAGCGTGATCAATACTACCCGAAGATGCTGCATTAAAGATGATGCCCCCCCAGTTGCCGGGGCCATAAGGCAGGTTCGCCGGGTCGGATGTATCAAAGCCGTCATTCGACGTGTCGAACGTCGTACCTGCGCCGTAGCGGTCATCGCTGAGCGAAGTAAAGATGATCGGGTTGGCTTCGGTACCTTCTGCGATTAACTGAGCACTGCCACGCTCCGCTTCAATACGTGCCCCCGACAGTTTGACCACGGTGCCCGGATCGATTTTCAGACGACCATTGATAGTCGGATTGTCATTCTCATCCAACTGTCCCCCGGGGGCTCCGTAAATCTGCAGATTTTCAGTGATGACGTGTGTGATCTTGTCATTGAAGATGGCAGGTACATCCAGTTTGTTAATCGTGCTGCCATAAGGGGTGTTGATGCGGACAAACAGCCCGTTCACCGAGTTGTTTGCGATATGGTTATCGAAGATCTCCAGACCATGCCGGTCCATGACGAATGAGCCGTTGGTGAACTGACTGTCTTCGAAACTGCGTGGATCAGCGGAGATGGCGGAGTCGGCACTGAAAGCGATTGTATTCTGCCAGATCGTGGGACGGGCGGACTCGGCATGGATGGCAGAGAAGACCTGCTGAACCGAGTTGACAAACACACTACCCCCACCATAGCTGATGTTGGCATTGTTGACCGAGTTCAGGAAGATACCCTGATCTTCGAGGCCGGAGTCATCGCGGAATACAATGCCCCCCCAGTCGCCAGGATTGGCACCATCACTCAGACCATCGTCATCACCGCCAATCGCATCGTTGCCATAGGCTGTCAGATAGACCTGATTTTCAGTCGTCCCCAGAATCTGGAGCGCACCCTGGCTGCGATCATCCAGCAGGTTATTGGATCCCACATCGATATTAGCCCTTTGCAGTTTAATCACCGCACCTTCATCGACCATGACCGTAACATCTTTGGGGATATCAAAAGTCGCTCCATCTTCGAGCGGCTGGAAGCTGTCGGTCAAACCGACGAGGTATGCTTCGTTGTCGGCAACAGTACTGATGTCACCATCAACTCCACCATTGCCGACAATGCGGACAATCTTCGCTGTTGCGCTGTTACCCGCAGCAAGCAGGGCATCGTCGATATTGGTGTAAGGGTTCGTCAGGCTTCCATCAGCGGGACCTGCTGACTGAGTCGCTTTATCGACGAAGATGGTCTCACCTGACTGGAACCAGAAGTCAAATACACCACCCGGTGTCCCATCGGCGTCCCCATCGAGGGCTACGCCTGTGGAATCCACCATGAAGGTGTTCGCCATGGGGGCTGGGGTGAAGTTAATGTCCAACGAGTACAACCCATCGGTCCGCCCACCGTAGCCGGAATCAGCCACATTAGGATCGAAGTCGATGTTCCCCACACTGGTGACCGCCAGATAGTAATTACCGGCTTCCAGTTCCAGATCCAGAAACGCATCTTCGCCAAAGAAATCATCATTCCGGGCAATGATTTCACGGACACCCGGTGAAGTTTCCTTGTACAGAGTCAGCACGCTGTCCAGAAAACTTTTTGTTGGTAAACGATCTGCGGTAATTTCTGCAGTGAATCGACCTGCAGTAGCTAATTCAAACTTGTGAAGATCAATATCATTCGCAAGCGGGGGATGAAGGCGGTTGATATGAGTGATGTCAAAATTTGAGGGGAAGATCGGCTCTCCTGTTATGGTTCCACCGACATCACCACCTGAGGACCCCATTACTGAGGGGAGGTCGTAGGAGTGCTCCAAGCCCAGTGTGTGTCCAATTTCATGAAACGCGGTACCGAACCAGCTCCCCCCATAGGGACTGTCAGCCCAGTCGAGCGCACCATTCATAATGGCCATGCCACCTCCGGCGATCCCCCCAACCGCTAATGGTGGAGTGCCTGGATCGAGAACACGGATGTCACCAGTTACAATGGCGGTGCCACTATTCGCGGTTTCCTGAACTTCAAATCCTGTGAGGAAGCTGTAGAGTTCGTAAATCTCGCGAGTACGCTGCTTTTGATTTTCCGTAATCTCGTTATACAGTGGATTACCAAACAAATCACTTCCATAGAAGTCTGGGAAATAAAATTGAATGGTGGGGATATCTAAAGGAGCCGAGGGGGTCGTCCCCGAAGCACTAATGTGTTGTTCAATGGTAATTTCGCGGTGACCAGGCTCATCATTTCCGCCGGGTAATTGCGGTTGCAACACAGACTGCGGTTCGATCTCTCCATTCACCTGGATGGTCTGCGTTCCCAGAACACCGAGGTCTGCATTTGCATCAGCTTCATCGAAGCTGGAATTAACATCGCCAACAGCTACTACGCTGGCTGCAGTGAAATCGGGTGTATTTGATTCGCCGATCCGTAAATGGTAGGTACCATCTGCAATGTCGGCGGCGAAAGTCAGCGTGGCTTTATTCGTGGCAGAATCATAAGTCACACTGTCAGGATTGATGAGTGTATTCGACGAAGTATCAATCAACTGATAGAACTGGACGTTTTCCGCGGACGCCTGATCCAGCGTATCTGCATTAAAGTAGACGTCGATCTGATCCTTGGCCTGGGTCAGGCTGCCTGTTCCACCTCCAGAGACCGGCTGGGGGACAACAGCAACTACTTTCGCGCCCAGGTCCAGTTCGAAATCGATAACCTGGTCCACGCCGTCCTGGAATGCTTCATCATTCTGATTCAGCAAGGGATTCGCACCGGTTCCCAGAATCGTGATCTGGTAATGATCATCGGGCAATGATTCCGCAAAACGGAGAATCACTTCATTCGGATTTTCGCCAATACCGATGTAGCCGGGAGTAATGGGAACTTCGTTGCCGTCTGTGAAAGTTCCGTCCAGGCCGCTGCGGACAATCTGAATGGCGCCCAGAGTATCAGGGTTAATCTGTTGGCCGGGGGTGAATTTGAAAGTGAGCTCAGAAGGGGCCTGGTTATAAACCTCTCCATCGGTCAGCGAGAGATCAATGTTCGGCTCGATATTGACGAGCGAGGCACCTGCCAGCAGCGTGCGGTCTTCTAACAGTTCCGCTGTGGAGTAAGTACTGACATAACTGCGAAGTTTCTCACGACTTTGTCGCTTTTTTTGACCTCTGCGAAGACAGTTCAGCAAAGAAATCGGACGGCGAAGATATGACACGAAGGATGGACGGCCCACAACCATAGTTTCAGTCTCTCTAACAAATTGTTACGCGAATCGCAGAAGAGGATTCAAGTCGTTATAGAATGGTCAAATTATTATCAGTACTCACTCAAATATTTACAAATTTAGAAGCTAACCTTTTTGATAATGTGGAATTTTCCAATTATCACACAAATGACAAATAAGCTAAAATAGACAATATGAGTAGTCAATATAAATCTACTCAGATAAACACTTATCTCTGTAAAAACAGCTTTTCTGGCTTGGGGAATATTCGAACCGGGAACAATAAGGATCTCCGGGATATAAAGTTATAAGTTTAAATATAGTAGTTACATAGAGAGGCTGAGCCGTTTGGATTTCAATTCAGTTTTACTGTATATCACTTATCTGAAACGATGAACACTCATTTCCTTAAGATTAATTATTCAGACAATTGGCTTTGGGAGGGACGTTTCGAGTTTTGGAATCTAACTGTCTATAACAATTATTCTGGCGGAAAATATCTCTTTTTTACTCGGTCTGGAACACCTTTCAATCTCCGTTTTGATCGACTATGCTGACTGGTCAATGTACTAAGTTAAAACTATTTAAAGCTTTCTGTAGAGTGTCTGATTCATGCGTAAACCTCTGGTTGTGATCAATATTGTCGGGTTGACCCATGAAATGCTGGGAGAACGAACGCCCAACTTGTCTCGCCTTGCCAGGCAGGGGTTTTCGCGACCTATGGGGACCGTATTACCTGCGGTGACCTGTTCTGCTCAGTCGACCCTGTTGACCGGGTTGATGCCGCGCGATCATGGCATCGTGGCGAATGGCTGGTATTTCCGCGATCTGGCTGAGGTCATGTTCTGGAAGCAGTCGAACAAGCTCGTTCAGGGAGAACGAGTCTACGAAGCAGCCAGAAAACGAGCCCCCGATTACACCACAGCGAAAATGTTCTGGTGGTATAACATGTATGCCCCGGTGGAATGGTCGGTTACACCTCGTCCCAGTTATCCAGCTGATGGCAGGAAAGTCTTTGATTCCTACAGCCAGCCCGCTTCTCTCAAGGATGAACTACAGTCTGACCTGGGAGTTTTTCCCTTACTACGGTTCTGGGGCCCCGGTGCGGATATCTCCAGTTCCCGCTGGATTGTCGATGCCTCCATCAAAGTGTTTCGGGAGAAACAACCAGACCTGAACCTGGTTTACCTGCCTCACCTGGATTATAACCTGCAACGTCTGGGCGTATCAGATCCCGTCATCGATCAGGATATCCGCGACATCGATCACGAAGCGGGACGTCTGATTAACGTCGCTCAAAACGCCGGTGCTGAAGTAGTGGTGCTTTCCGAATATGCCATCACGGATGTTGCTCAGCCGGTGCACATCAACCGCATTTTAAGGGAACACGGCTGGCTTCAGGTCAGACAGGAAGCCCTGGGTTGGGAAACCATGGACTGCGGTGCCTCACCTGCTTTTGCCGTCGCCGATCATCAACTGGCCCATGTTTACGTGCAAAAGCCTGAGGATGTGGCACAAGTCAAAGCACTACTCGAAAAAATCGACGGCATCGAGATGATCCTCGATCGAGGACAACAGGCCGAATTTGGAATCGACCATGAACGTTCGGGCGAACTGGTCGTCGTGGCGGCTCCCGGCAGTTGGTTCACTTACTATTTCTGGCTGGATGATCGGCTCGCCCCCGATTACGCACGGACCGTCGATATTCATCGCAAACCAGGGTACGATCCTGTGGAACTGTTTATCGATCCGGAAATCAAATTCCCCAAACTTCGCCTGGCCCGTCGTCTTGCCAGGAAGAAACTGGGATTTCGCTACTACATGGATCTGACCAGTCTGGATGCAACGCTGGTCAAAGGAAGCCACGGTCGCCTGCCGACACCGGGGCGGGAAGACGCGGAAGCGCCTGTTTTTATCAGCTCTTCCAAGGCGATTGAGCAGGACGAAATCCCCATGACCGCAGTCAAAGATCTACTGCTCAAGCTCCAGTTTGGGGAGTAACTCAGCAGAAAAAACGGTCTGCTTCCTGTTTTCACAGGGGCAAGACGGTTCTGCATCAGTCACCTGCGAAAACTTGGCTGCTATCCTTTCTAAAGTCGCCAGGTTGACAAAAAAGGCATTGACTCAAAATCGCGTTCTGATGATGATTCCGCGGCTGAAGTTCTCTTCAGATCACGTTGACTGAACTGGATTTATCACTTCGTCTGAAACGCCGATCAATGTCATATCATTTAATCAATACAATTCAAAAATTGGGTCATCCGAAAATCCTTGTGCTGGGAGACCTGATTCTGGACCGCTATACCTGGGGAGATGCCGAACGGATCAGCCAGGAAGCACCGGTGATTCTATTGCGGGAAGATACCCAGGAAGTCCGCCTGGGCGGAGCCGCCAACGTAGCCAACATGTTAATCGGTCTGGAAGCGGAAGTGACCATGGCCGGGGTGACAGGCACCGATCTGGATGGCGTTGTGATCCGGGAAGCCCTGGAGAAGCGGGGCGTTGACTGCTCGGCCATCATCGCCGATGCGAGTCGACCCACCACGGTCAAGCAGCGGTTCATCGGACGGGCGCAGCAGCGTCATCCGCACCAGATTCTACGTGTCGATCGGGAAGTGAATACGCCCCTTGATGCGACCGCTTCCGAACAGTTACTCAACGTAATTCTGCCTTTAATTCCCGAACAACAGGCGATCCTGGTCAGCGATTATGCCAAAGGTGTTTGTACTCCGGACGTGCTGGCTTGTGTGATTCAGGCAGCCCGCGAGGCAAATGTGCCCGTGATTGCAGACCCCTGTCCGGGCCGCGATTACCAGATCTACTCAGGTGCCACCGCGATCACACCGAACCGACTCGAAACATCCCGGGCGGTCGAATTTGAAATTGAAAACGAATCGGATGCCTTTCGTGCTGGTAAGCTGCTGTGCGAACAGTTGAACCTGGACTATGTCTTTGTCACGCTCGACAGTGATGGCATCGCGTTAACACAGGCCGACGGTGTAACAGAACTGCTGCCGACCCGCAAACGGGAAGTTTACGACATCACCGGTGCCGGAGATATGGTGCTGGCAACCATCGGCGTCGGCAGTGCCGCTGGAATTGCCCCCGCGGACCTTGCCCGCCTGGCGAATGTGGCTGGCGGCCTGGAAGTCGAACAGATTGGCGTCGTCACGATCAGCCGCGAAGAAATGCTGGCTGACCTGCTCATGGGAGCCCGTGCAACAAGTGAAAAAGTGCTTTCGCTGGAAGAGCTCAAACGGCACGTTTCGGCCCGGCAGAAACTGGGACAGAAAGTCGTCCTGACCAACGGCTGTTTCGATGTCATGCACGTGGGACATGTTTCCTACCTGGAACAGGCGGCCGCAGAAGGGGACTGCCTGATCGTCGCGCTCAACAGTGATACAAGCGTACGCTCTCTGAACAAGGCACCGGATCGACCAATCTTCGGACAGGAACATCGTGCATTGATGCTGGCGGCTCTGGAAGGAATCGACTATGTCGTCATCTTCGATGAGTCGACGCCCTGTGAACTGATCAATGAACTCAAACCAGATTTACTCGTCAAAGGTGGCACTTACTCGAAAGAGGAAATTGTCGGCTGGGAACTGGTCGAAGCCTACGGCGGGGAAGTCAAAGCACTGGGAATTACCCCGGGCATTTCCACTACACAGATTCTGGGCATTATCCGCGGGGAAGCCGCCGGGCAGCCCGATATCCTGCCTCTCCATCAACCTATTGAGCCTCCGAAACGAAAAGCCGGATGAAAATTGCAGTCTTTCTACCCAACTGGATCGGAGACGCCGTCATGGCGACCTCCGCCTTACGGGCATTACGTGATGAGTTTCACAACGCGGAAATCACAGCGATTCAGAAGCCATACGTGGCTGAAGTCCTCAATGGACTCGATCTGGTCGATCGCTCCCTGGCCAGCGGTAATGAGAAAAGTCTGAAATCGCAGTTCCAGTTGCTGAGTCAACTCAGACGGGAACGCTTCGATCTGGCAGTCTTGTTTCCTAATTCCTTTCGCAGTGCCTGTCTCAGCTTTCTGGCGGGGATCCCCCGACGCGTGGGTATCCAGCGGGATGGACGGGGCTGGCTCTTGACCGATGCGCTTCCAGCCGGTGATCGTCAGGTTCCTCATCCGGCGATCGATGAATACCTGCGGATCGTCGCGCATATCATTGGTGTAGAGCAGGCTGATTCAAAACCAGGCTCCGGGCTCTCGCGGAAAATGGAACTGGCTGTGACCGACGCCGATCAACAGCGCTGGTCAAGCTTCTGGAATAAACAGTCAGCGGAGTTTCAACGTCATCCACTGATCTGTCTGAATCCGGGTGGCGCGTTCGGCGCTGCCAAACATTGGCCGGTCGCGAATTTCGCGGAACTCGCACACCGCCTGGCCACGGACTTACAGCGTTCCGTGCTGGTGGTCTGTGGACCCGCTGAAAAAGAGGAAGCCCTGCAGATCGTCGCGCAGGCAAGTCATCCCCTGGTGACTTCGCTGGCGGAGGAACCGTTGCACCTGGGGCTCACGAAGGCCGCGATTCAACAGGCCGAGTTACTGGTAACCACCGATTCCGGTCCCCGTCACTTCGCAGCCCCGTTTGATGTGCCTGTGGTGACCCTGTTCGGCCCGACACATATTATGTGGAGTGAAACGTTTTACGAACGCGGACAACACCTCCAGCTTGCGATGGACTGCGGTCCCTGTCAGCAGCGGGTCTGTCCTTTGGGGCATCATCGCTGTATGAAAGACTTATCCGCCAATCAGGTCTTTGATGCGGTCGTTTCTTTGCTGGAACAACAGCAGACTAAAGCCGCTTAGATACTTCTTAAGCGGCCAGGGAAGCATTCTGAGCAGCCTCTGTCGTGTCTGCTCCCTCTGACTGGCTCATCCGGTTTTCGCGTGCCCGGCTTTCAAAATAGGCCATCTGCCAGGCCATCAACGGGAGAATTCCCAGCGGTAAAATCGCCGGTGACCAGGCAGCGACCGGCAGCAGGACGCGTTCCACAGCACCCATTCCCAGGGGGACGAGTAACAGCCAGGCTGTCAGAGCGAGTCCACGGTAACAACGTTCCTGCATACTCACGATCAGCGCCCAGCTGGCGATGGGGGCGGCCAGCAGAAACGTTAAACGTTCGGTACCAGGACCAACGAGTAGCTGCCAGCAGACCCAGGTGGTCAAGACGCCGGTGAAATACGCTTCTTTCGAGGTGGCGATGCGGGCCAGACGCAGACACCACGAAAGCGCCAGTCCGGCCATTCCTAACTGCAGAAGTGTGTAGACCCGATCGTCAATGTAGGTCCCGAAGTTCTCGGCAATCGTGTAAGCATCCCGCAATCCCGCCTGTCTGAGTGTACGATACGGACCGGTCAACAGGTCATACCAGTTCTGGTACTGCTGAACGACGACCGGCAAGGGGCGTGTCAAAAATGGGGGCAGCACCAGCACTGCACAGGCGGTCGCAAAGCGGGGACCCAGCTGAAACGGAAAGCGAGCCATCAACAGTAACGCCAATGCAGCTGGCCAGAGCTTGATATGCACGGCGGCAGCCAGAATAAAAGCGGCTCCCCACCAGCGCTCTTTTTTGAGACAGACGACCGCTAGCGCCGCCAGGGCAAAGACGAGGGCATTACTCTGGGCTGACCAGATCGCGCGCGTACAACCGACCAAGCAGAGGATCAGAAAGCCCGCTTCCTGCATTCGTGTCCAAGAGCCGGGGAAGATTTCCTTAACCAGCAGTCGCAGCGCACAGACCAGCAAACCGATGTTCAAAGCGGACCAGAGAATCCCCCCGACGGTCGGAGGAAAAACTGCGAAAGCTGAGAATGCCACCGCAAATGTGGGGCTATAGCGAAACCCGGTGCTGTAGGCTTCGTTGTCATACAGGTTGCGGTCGGCCCACCAGTTGATCGAAGAGTCTGCAAAGCAGGGATAAACCGATTTTCGTTCGGGCTGAACGATAAATTTCACACTCACCACGACCCACAATACGGCCCATAAGATCAGCGCCCGCTTCAGCCAGATGGCTCCGGAAGTGGCTTCGACCTGGGGAGATTTAAAATACAGTGGGTTATCGGGCAATTGATTCATGTCAGGCCTGAGGAATCGGTGCCTTACATGCGAAGACAGGCATGCTAAGGCGGGGGGAGATCATGCAGGAAAAACGACGCCCCCGCTTGTATTGCTTTTCGCCAGACAGGGCAAGATCAATCAGCGGTTCCCCCCCTGTTCTGTAGAGTGTTTCAGCTGATTTTTGAGCTTTGAGAAGAAATGCCTGCGGTGTTCCCGGGGCAGATTTTCAATCGCTGCACGTATACAGATGACTTGCAGCGAAAGGGGCAGGGGGAGCCCCTCATTGAGTGGCTGGATCGCCAGTCGGTCCAGCATGCAGATCAGCGATTTTTCCAGCGAAGCACAGCGACGGATTCCCACCGGATCGATCAGCCACAGCGCGGGCACACTCTGCCCTGATTCACCCTGCTTGAGAACAATGTTTTCCAGCTTGAGGTCCCGGTGCCGCAGTTGAGCATCTGCCAGGCGACGTACAATCGACCCCAGTTCCCGCGCGATAGGGTACAGCTCTGACTTGGATTCCGGAGCGGCTGCTTTGAAGACCTCGTAAACCGTCGTCCCCTCAATATAAGGCATTTCCAGCTGATAGAATGGGCCGGAACGATACAGGGGCGTCGCCGGCTGAGGAGTGTTGACCCCTGCCTGCAGCAGTCGCCAGGCACCCGTCACCTGGCGTTGCGGCTGTGACTGACCAAAGAGTGACTTCCAGCGGAGCTTCCAGTCAGCGGGCCAGCGTTTGACTGTAGTCAGTCCGCGTCCCTGAATATCGAGCAGCCACACGGAACGTAAGTCTTCTTCTTTGAGACAGCGAATGGTTGTATAGGGAACGCTGTCATCAAATAAGGAAAAGTGGTGTGGTGCTGCGGGAGGGGATTCAGACAATTTTACCCTGGCATCTCATGATTTCGATGATTGCCCTTTTCCAGATTACAGTTTCCTGCCAAACTCATGGCAAGCTTTCAGGAAAAGGCATAATTGATCATAATAGTATTCACATCGATCAGGATTCCTCTTTTAACAGGATCGCGCGCGGTTGACAATCTTGATGTTTGTTCGACCTTCCTGTGAAACATAGACCATTCTTACTGAAGTTTAAAAGCCAGCTTTATGTCGTTATCGGTTATCGTCATTGTTAAAAACGAAGAATCTACGATTCGCGAGTGCCTGGCGTCGATTGCCTGGGCAGATGAAATCATCGTCCTGGATTCCGGCAGTACTGACCAGACGGTGGCCATCTGCAAGGAATACACAGAGCACGTTTACGAAACCGACTGGCCCGGATTTGGACCTCAGAAAAACCGCGCACTCGGATACGCCTCGAATGAGTGGGTCCTGTCGATCGATGCTGACGAACGAATCTCTTACGACCTGCAGACCGAAATCAAACGCGTCATCCAGATGCCCAAACGCTACGATGCCTATTCCATGCCCCGCCGGTCCAACTACTGCGGGCGATACATGAAGCATAGTGGCTGGTGGCCCGATCATGTGGTGCGCCTCTTTCGTCGGGGCAAAGCCGAATTCAGCGACGATCTGGTCCACGAGCGGATTGTCGTGCAGGGCAAAGTAGGCAAACTCAAGGAACCCATCATTCACGAATCTCTGCTCACGCTGGAACAGATTCTGAATACGATGAATTCCTATTCTACCGCGGGTGCGAAAATGATGGCGGAAGAACAGCAGCAGGCCAGCCTGTGCAAGGCCATCTGTCACGGCACGTGGACCTTTATCCGCACCTACTTTCTGCGGGCCGGTTTTCTGGACGGGAAAGAAGGTTTCATGCTGGCGATATCCAACGCGGAAGGCACCTACTATCGGTACCTGAAGCTGATGGTTCTCAATCGGGAAAAACAGGAAGAGCTCTGAAATTCCATGGCCGGACTTGCTGTCGTCATCACCACCTACAACTGGCCCACTGCCCTGGAAGCAGTGCTGGCAGGTTATCTGAGTCAGCAGCGTGCACCGGATGAACTGCTCATCGCCGACGACGGTTCACGGGACGAAACCCGAACGGTCATCGAAGCATTCCAGGCAACAGCACCGTTCACCGTCAAACACATCTGGCACCCCGATGAAGGCTTCCGCGCAGGAGCAATTCGGAATCGGGCCATCGAAGCTGCCGAGGCCGACTACATCGTCTTCACCGATGGGGACTGCATTCCCGCTCGCTGGTTCCTGGCCCAACACGAACAGCACGCGGAAGCCGGCTGGTTTCTGTCGGGGAACCGGGTGCTGCTGTCAGAGTCATTTTCAAAACGGGTACTCGAAGAGAATCTGCCCGTGGAAGTCTGGACCTGGGCGCAATGGTTCGCCGCCCGACGCGAGGGGAGTATCAACCGTCTGTTGCCTTTGTGCCGTCTGCCCCTGGGACGACACTACCGCCACCGGACTGCCCGGCAGTGGGAAGGCGCCAAAACCTGTAATCTCTCCGCCTGGAAGGCAGATCTGCTCGCCGTGAATGGCTTCGATGAAGACTACACCGGCTGGGGCATGGAAGATTCAGACCTCGTCCTGCGTCTGATCCGTAACGGAGTGTTTCACAAAGACGCCCGTTTTGCAGCCCCCGTATTTCACCTCTGGCACCCGGAGAATTCGCGTGATCAACTGGAAGAAAATCAGCGGCGACTCAAGCAGTTGATCGAGACCGATCGCATTCAGGCCCGCATGGGGATCGCCCAGGCACGAACTGCCTGAACCCGAATCTCGTCTGCGACGTTACGGCTTTTCTTTACGAAAAATTTCGACGAAGAAGGCACCCCGTGAGACGCCATTCCCTTCATCCAGCCAGGTCTGCAGCTTCTTCTGTCCCTTCGTCAGGTCCAGGGTGAAGGTCGTCGAAAGATCGCCTTCATCGACGTCTTGCCGTTGTTTCTGATCGCCAATCTGGATCCGGGCGACACCCTTTTTCAGTGGATGATGGGCCGATTCCGGTCGGCACCGCAGGGTGATTTCATACGTGCCCGGCTCTTCCACGTTGACAATCCAGAAGCCGTTGGCGATCGGATTCTTCGCGATCTGCTGATGATTCCAGGGGACCTGCTGAATCGGAGCATGCCAGTCGTGGCAGGTCAGATGGGCGGGGTTCTCAAACCGGGAACCGACGCCGATCGCCACGTATTCAGTGAAGCGGGGCTTCAGGCTTTCCCACCACTTTTCGTATTCCGCAGACAGATACTTCACCACGCCGGGAAATTCAGGCGCAATGTTCTTGGTCTGCCCGGGATCGTGTTGAATGTCATACAGTTCCGTCTGGTTTACCAGTCGCCAGCGTTCGGTCATCACAGAGGATTTCCGCCACTTCTCCGGCGTTTCGATCCGTTGTGAGTGGACGACCAGGGTCCGATTACGCAACGCGTCTTTCTTCCCTTTGAGAATGGGTACCAGGCTGGTGCCGTCCAGCTTGAGCTCGCTGGAGATCGTCAGGTGACAGAGTTCGGCCAGTGTGGGCAGGATGTCGATATGCGCCGAGAGCTGGGTGATATCCCGCCCCCCGTCCAGTTTTCCGGCCGGCCAGCGAATAAAACACGGGACGCGATGTCCGCCGTCGTATTCTGAACCCTTCGTACCCCGCATGCCCGCATTAAATCCGGGCCAGGTTTCCAGTACGATCGGTTTGCCTTTGGAAAGTCGTCGCTGCTGTTTCTTGGAAAGGTCTTCCGGCTGGGGACGTTTAAAACCGGCTGCGGTGCCGTTATCGGTCATGAAGATCAGGATCGTGTTCTCATCGAGTCCCCAATCCTTGAGACGACGTTCCAGCAGCCCCATGTTTTCATCGATGTTGGTGATCATGCCGTAAAAAGCAGCCATCTGCTTCGGCACCCCTTTCCGCTCGTAGAGGATACTGTATTTGGGATCAACCAGGTACGGGCTGTGAGGGGCATTGGTCGAGATATAAGCAAAGAACGGTTCCGACTTGTTCGTTTCGATGAAGTTCAGCGCTTCCCGGAACCAGATGTCCGTGCAATAGCCTTCGAACTTCTCCGGCTTGCCGTTACGCAGGTAAGAGTCGTCGAAGTAATCGTTCTGCCAGTAGTCCGGGGTCTGCGTGACTCCCCCGCCGCCATGCTGCACGACGGTTTCGAAACCCTGGTCCTGGGGACGCAGTGGGTAATTGTCGCCCAGGTGCCATTTCCCGAACATGCCCGTCTTGTAGCCGTTACTCTGCATCACTTCAGCGAGGGTGACCTCGTTGGTATTCATCAGCGAGCGACCCATAATTGTATGCCAGACGCCTGTCCGCGTGGAGTAATGTCCGGTCATCAAAGCAGAGCGGGTCGGCGCACAGGTCGGGTCGACATGGAAATTGGTCAGACGCAGACTCTGGCGATACAGATGATCCAGGTTTGGCGTCTGGATCATCTTATTCCCATGCGCGGCGATATCCCCGTATCCCTGATCATCTGTGATGACCAGAACAACGTTCGGCTTTCTGGTATTGGTACTGTCAGCGCGACAGTCGGTGAAGGTGACCAGTAGCAGCAATGTGCAGGTCACAAGCTGAAAAATCGCTCGCATAGGGTGCTCGTTGAGGTCTCTCTGTTCGGAAAGTCATTCAGATATAAATCGATTTAGTGCGAATAGCCCGCTCCTATTTTAACTGGCACCGTGAGAGATGGATAGCAATAATTTAACATGTCTTAGATTTCAACTCCCGTTAGAGGGTTTATGTTGGTTGTACTGTCCCGATTCCCGCCACCAAGGCCAAAAAGGACGCCGGGCGATCATTTCCTTTTGATTCCCCAGTTCGCTATGATGGGCCGGAATTAAATCAAAGAACCTGAAAGGTCTACGGCCGGGAGCGTCCGCCGGGTCGGTTTGATATCAATATTCTCTGATGACTGAAAAGAGCTATGGAAGCTGGTATTGTTGGCCTGCCGAATGTAGGTAAATCAACGTTATTCAACGCCTTAACGGCGGCGGGGATCGCAAGCGAGAACTATCCTTTCTGTACGATTGAACCCAACGTGGGAATCGTCAACGTCCCCGATCCGCGGCTGAATATCATTCATAAATACATTACCACCGACAAAGTCATCCCCGCCATTCTCAGGCTGGTCGACATTGCCGGTATCGTCCGGGGGGCCTCCGAGGGGGAAGGGTTGGGAAACAAGTTCCTCTCTCATATTCGCAACGTGGATGCCATTCTGCACGTGGTCCGCTGTTTCGAGAACAGCGACGTGATCCACGTCGAAGGCAAGGTCGACCCGATCAGCGACATCGAAACCATCGATATGGAACTGATGCTGGCTGACATGCAGACGGTCGACTCGGCTAAGGATAAGGCCGCCAAGACCGCCCGCTCCGGGAATGCCGAAGCCAAAATGCGGCTGGCCGTCCTGGAAACCTGCGCAGAACGACTGGCGGAAGAAAAACCGCTCCGCGGGCTGACCTTCGATGATCCGGAAAAACGGAAAATTTTCAAAGGCTATCAGTTCCTCACCGCCAAGCCGGTGCTCTATCTGGCGAACGTGGATGAGGACGACCTCCAAGGCGAAAGTGAACTCGTACAGCGGGTACGGGGACGAGCCGAAGAAGAGGGGGGCGAAGTCGTCGTTGTCTGTGGTCGCCTCGAAGCCGAAATCGCGGAACTCGATGAAGCCGACCGCAACGAAATGCTCGAGAGTGTCGGCCTGGAAGAACCGGCACTGGCCGCAGTCGCACGTGCTGCCTACCACACACTGGGACTGCAGAGCTATTTCACTGCCGGGAAAATTGAAATCCGCGCCTGGACAATTCCGATCGGCGCGACTGGACCCCAGGCAGCCGGCGTCATCCACTCGGACTTCGAACGCGGATTCATTCGAGCGGAAATCTTCTCGGTGGCTGACCTCGAACAGTACCAGTCGGAAAAAGCGATCCGCGAAGCTGGTAAGCTTCGCGTGGAAGGCAAAGAATATGTGATGCAGGATGGCGATATCTGTCACTTCCTGTTTAACGTCTGAATTTCCCGGGATTCGTCTCGTCCGGACGGAGGAATCTCTGTGCTGAGGTGACGAAATCCTGTGAAATGAGAGAACTCCCGTTGCGGTCGGCTTGTCCTGTTACAGGTTCCAGTCAGGATGACCGCAGGTGAAGACAGGGACGTACACAATTGACACGCTAACATTCGAGAAGAAGTATCATGAGTCTCTTTAGACCACAGGTTCAGCAGATGGAAGGTTACACTCCCGGGGAACAGCCCCAGGAGTCCGGCTGGGTCAAACTGAACACCAACGAAAACGCATATCCTCCCTCGCCACGCGTCCTCGAAGCAGTGCAGCAGACACTGTCAGGTCGGTTGAATATCTATCCCGATCCGCTGGCAACCGAGTTTCGCAAAGCCGCTGCAGAACTGTTCGATGTCGATCCCGACTGGATCCTGCCCGGCAACGGGAGCGATGAAGTTCTGACGATCCTGATGCGAACCTTCGTCGATGCCGGCGAACTGGTATCGGCTCCTTATCCCAGCTACACACTGTATGAAACGCTGGCTGAGATCCAGGGCGCCCGCTTTCAGAAGATTCAACTCAATCCCGACTGGAACTGGCCCGAGGCCGCACAGACCCAAATCGGCGAAAGTAAGATTCTGTTCGTTCCCAACCCGAATGCCCCGTCGGGCAATCGCTGGTCCGACGCGCAACTGCTCTCACTGATTCCTGCCCGCGGAGTGCTCGTCCTCGACGAAGCCTACGGCGATTTCTGTGATCAGCCGCACCAGGGGGACCTGCTCAAATCGGAGCAGGGCGAGAAGCTGATCGTGACCCGCACCCTGAGTAAGTCCTACAGCCTGGCAGGCATCCGTTTTGGCTTCGCCGTCGCGCACCCCGATCTGATCAGCGGCATGCGGAAAGTCAAAGACAGTTACAACTGTAACACCCTCTCCCTGGCTGCAGCGACCGCAGCCCTCAAGGATCAGGAGTGGATGCAGGAGAACACCGAGAAGATTCGCACCACCCGTCGCTACCTCGTCGAACAACTCCGCAAACTGGGCTTTGAAGCGGTTGACAGCCAGACGAACTTTGTCTGGTGCACACACGCCGACAAACAGCACGAACGGCGTTACCAGGAACTCAAGCAGCGGAAGATTCTCGTGCGTTACATGAAGTTTTCTCTGACAGAGGGAACCCTGGACGGCTTGCGGATCACCGTCGGCACCGATGCCGAGATTCAACACGTGCTGGATGCACTGCAGGAGATCGGCTGAGCGACTGTTAAAACAGGCACAGCTTTACTCTCACTGAGGTGCGGTTAAAACGGTTATGCATTTCCCGCCGTTCCTTCACCGGGGAATTCGCGGCAGGCAGGCCTGTCTCTCTGAAGCATTTTGGTGAATCGTCTGCTGCACGGTAAACTTTGATAAACGACCCACTTATTCCCTTTAGATATGAACTGACAGAGATGAGCCGCAAAGCATCGATCAAACGTGAAACAGCTGAAACCCAGATTGAACTCACACTGGAACTGGATGGTACCGGCCAGTCCGATATCCAGACCGGCGTCGGTTTCTTCGACCACATGCTGACCCTGCTGGCCCGCCACGCTTTGTTCGATCTGACAATCAAAGTGAACGGCGATCTGGAAGTCGACTACCATCACACAGTCGAAGACGTCGGGATCTGTCTGGGCAAAGCACTCTGTCAGGCACTCGGCGACAAGCAGGGCATCACCCGTTACGGCTCGCTGACGATTCCCATGGAAGAGACCCTGGTCACCGCGGCTCTCGACTTGAGTGGGCGTCCCTGGTTTGTTTTTCAGGTTGAATTCCCCACCGAAAAAATCGGGCAGTTCGATACCGAACTCGTCCGCGAATTCTGGCAGGCGTTCTCTTCCAACGGTCTGCTCAACCTGCATCACGTTCTGCATCATGGTGCGAACAGCCATCACATTTCGGAAGGCATTTTTAAAGGCACCGCGCGAGCACTGCGGCAAGCAGTCAGCATTGATCCGCGTCAACAGGGAGTGCCTTCTTCCAAAGGCGTACTCTAAAAGGATCGCCGTTTTTTCATTCAGGCACACCAACTTTTCGGGAACGAATTCATAAGTCGTTCCCGTTTCGTTAGGGAGTGTGAATGTCAATCTTCGGTAAGATGGTGTAGCGGAAAAAAGCGAATATTTTTTTCACATGGTTTTTCTTCTCATCTTTGTTGACTCTCTGTGAAGAAAAGTTAATCTGAGAATTAGCACCCGACAACTGATGTAATTCATTCTGATTTCTGCTGAAATCAAAACACAATTACTGATTGGGGATGCTTAAGAAAAACGATAAACAATAAGCCATTCCGAATGAGACTGTCTTCAGTCGATACCTTTTTATGATACTTGAACCCACTAAGAATTTTCTACTTTAAGAATTACTCTTAACCAGGTTGAGGTGTTACTTCACTCATCGTACTTCTGTTTCGCTTTCGTGTGTTTCAGGTCCACGGACCTTCATAACTGCGTTCGCGTTCTAGACATTGATGAGTGTTTGCAAAGGTCAGACAGACAGGTTTGACTTCGGGGAGGCCAATGTGATTCAACAGGGAAACTCCCGAAAAAGAGACCGCTTGTGCCAATACGGATGGCGACTTGGGTTATTTTGACTGCCGAAAAATATGGCCAGATGTGTCAGCGGCAGCCTAGGACTTAATGGCTCTGTACGGATTTTGAGTAAGTTGGTTGGTAGTCAAATCTATTGTGATTGAAGCTCACAATTTTTCATTTCGGGAGTTTCCTTTTTCTTTTGCTCAGGCTGCGGCCTGATCTCCCGACGCCACTTCGTAAAGCAGGGCGTTCTTCTCTTTACCGACCAGGTTGATCGCACCCGTGTTTCGCAGGCAGTATGCCATCTTCTGCGCCAGCCACCGCTGAATGCCCGCTGCTTTCGCCAGATCCTTCGTATGGAAGGGGCTCGGCAGTTTACCGGGAATCAGATTCAACAGGTCGCCAGCCGTATTTAATTCGATCTGTTCTTCAACCGAACGTAAAACGCGATCTTCGATCCGGTAATCTTTGCCCCGAAAGCGACGTGGCTTTTTCGCGATGCGATGTTCTTCCTGAATCGTAAGCGCGACTTCCAGAGTCAGCCGCGGATGCGGAAACACGTTCGTGAAATGCACCAGGTCTTCAAACAGGTCAAACACCGAACCCCGACGTGGGCTGAACCGGGCCGAGATGGTCTCGCCGTTCTTTTTCTTGCGCTTAACCAGGTACTTGCGGATGGCAATTGGTTTGACCACATGCACATCGTAATCTTCCAGCAGACAGCGTACCTTGTCCCGAATCGCACCCAGGGAACCGTGCTGAATTTCAATCAGCCGATCACCGTCGATCGCATCAATGCGGTAATCGCCCAGCGTGACTTCTTCGCACTCCGCATTGGGAGCGTAATACGATTTCAATTGACGATGCAGGGAGGTTTCCATACCAGTTGCATGTTCTGGAGAGTTGGGATTGTCTGTACAGGAAGTGTGTTCGGGGTCGTAATGTTATGGCAGATATCAAATTGTGTCTATAGGAATCATTTCCCATAAAAAAGGCCGCTGATCGGCAGTGATCAGCGGCCTGAAGTTTTATTAAAGTCGAAAACGACTGGATATCAGGAATCGATAATGCTCAGACGTCCGGTGCTGTCACCAAAGGCGGTCACGTCTGTGCCCATCCGATCCAGCATCGAGAGATACAGGTTCGCCAGCGGCGTTTCGGTTTTGACCTGATGATGGAAGCCGGTCTTAATCGTTCCGCCCCCTTTACCTGCCAGGATAATTGGCAGATCGTGGTGCGTGTGCCGGTTCCCGTCGCCGATGGCACTGCCGTAGCAGATCATCGAGTTGTCCAGCAGATTGCTGTTTCCTTCGGGAGTCGCTTTCAGACGCTTCAGGAAGTAACCAAACTGAGAAATCAGATATTCATCGATCTTCTGAATATCGGCGATCTTCTTATCATCGTTGCGATGATGTGACAGTGCATGGTGACCGGAATTGACACCCACCATCGGATACGTCCGGTTGCTACCGGCATTCCCCACCATGAAAGTGGCGATGCGGGTGGAATCGGTCTGGAACGCCAGCAACAGGATGTCGTACATCAGGCGGGCATGTTCCTGCAGCTCGGTGGGGATTCCATCCGGCAGCCGCATTTCGGGCGGTTTGATCTTTTCATGCTGTGTGCTGCGTTCAATCCGCTGTTCGATTTCACGCACGCTGGTGAAGTACTCGTCAATCTTCCGCTTGTCGTTTTTGCCCAGCTGTTTCTTCAACTGATCAGCGTCGTGCTTGACGAGGTCCAGAATACTCTGGCGATCCTTCAGGTGACGGGCACGTTCTTTTTCCCGCTCGGCACCGCCGCCAAACAGACGTTCGAATGCCAGTTTGGGCACGATCTCTTTCGAGGTCGGCGTGGAAGGCGAACGCCAGGAGACGTTGGACGAGTAAGCACAGCTGTAACCCGAGTCACACTGGCCGGCGTTACGACCGCGCGTCAGTCCCAGTTCCAGCGAAGGCAAGCGGGTCTTATGACCTACCTGCTGTGCGGCGACCTGGTCGACTGAGATACCGGCTTTAATGTCGGCACCACTGGTCTTGGTCGGGTGCACGCTGGTCAGGTAAACCGAGGCACAACGGGCATGGTCACCTGGGCCATCACCCAGAGCACGGGCATTGATCTGGGCCAGCCCCGAAATCACATTGATGTCCGATTTCAGATCGGCAAGCGGCTTCAGAGACTGAGGCATTTCGTAACCCGATCCAGTTGATGTGGGGAACCAGGATGGTCCGATCACACCATTCGGGAAGAAGATGAACGCGGTTCTCACCGGTGGTTTTCCCGCAGCGGTGGCGGCTGACAGAATGCCGGGCTGAGGCTGCATGATATCCAGCAGCGGCAGCGACAGTGTCGTCCCGAGACCTTTCAGGAATGTACGACGTTGTAGAAGATTTGTCATTTTCGAGAACCTTTCTCACGTTTCAGGAAGGGATCGCTGAGAACAATTTCGGTGACGAGCTCCGAAAAACGATACCCTTTGGCGGTAAAATTCGCGGTGATCGCATCGATGGCACATTTATCGTAATACTCGGTGCCTCGACCAATGGCGTACGTCAACATCTTCTCTGTTAAAGATCGGCAGAATCCGTCTTTCTGCTGTTCCAGAATCCCGATTAATTCTACGGGGCTCTCAAATGTCTGACCATCGGGTAATTTACCCGAGGCATCGATTTTATGCTTACCTTCTTTAGTGCGCCAGCGGCCGACTGCATCGAAGTTTTCAAAGCCCAGGCCTAATGGATCCATCTGATCGTGACAGGACGCACAGCCGGGAATCTTGCGGTGCAACGCCAGTTGTTCACGCAGACTCATGTTCTTTTTGCCCTCGGTCGCTTCTTCCAGTTCAGGCACATTCGGCGGAGGTGTTGGAGGCGGGGTGCCCAGAATATTTTCCATAATCCATTTACCCCGTTTAACCGGAGAAGTTCGCCCCGGGTTTGAAGTCAGCGTCAGAATACTGGCCTGGGTTATCAGACCGGCGCGTCGGGATTTGTCCAGGCTGACCTTCTGAAACTTTTCCCCTTTCACTTTGTCATTACCGTAAAACTTCGCCAGGTTTTCATTCATGAAGGTGTAGTCAGCGTTGATGAATTCCACCACGCTGCGATCTTCCCGCATGATGTAAGCGAAGAACTCTTCGGTCTCCTGACGCATGTCTGCTTTGAGTTGCGAGTTGAAGCCCCGGAACTTCCGGGGATCGGGATTCAGTTCATCCAGGTTTCGCAGGTTCAACCACTGACCAGCGAAGTTTTCCACAAACGCTTTCGATTTGGGATCGGCCAGCATACGCTTGATTTCCATACGCAGCGTGCGGGGATCGTCCAGTCGTCCCTGTCCGGCCAGGCTGAACAGTCGCTCGTCGGGCATGGTGCTCCACAGGAAGTAAGACAGCCGCGAAGCCAGCTCGTATTGAGCCACATTCTCGATGCTGTACGATTCATCTGCTGAATCCTGCAGTCCCTCAATGCGGAACAGGAAGTGGGGGGAAACCAGAACCGCCTGGATACCGACCTGCACACCCTGCTCAAACGTCCGACCCGATTCCACAGTCGCGTTGACCAGTTCCACGATCGGCTTCATCTCGTTTCGAGAGACAGGGCGACGGAAGGCTTTCTCCATGAACGGTTTGAAAATCCGCTCGGCACAGTAACGTTCTGAACGACCATTCTCCGGCGTGCAGGTGATGATCTGATGATGCGAAGCAGGCACGTTATCGGGCAGTTTACCCATCGGTCCCCGCACCGCGACTTCATTCACGTACAGGTTCCGGTCCCGCTTGTTGGCTGGGCCATCGGGATCGTAAAAATCATTGAGGAACGAGATTTCCAGTTCATGCTTTCCCTTGGGCAGCTTGATTGCCTTGGGCGGCATGTACTTCTCGGGAGAATTCCGGTCCGCGGCCACTTCAAACGTTTTCAGCGGCTTACCATCCAGTTTGACTTCCATCTTGGCGGCTTCATCTCCGGCTGGTGTCGAACCGGCAATGATGCGGATTTCGTATTCGCCATCCTGTTTCAGATTCAAGGACGCTTTCAGCGTACCCCGCGAATGGAACCCGGCGCCACTCTTACGAACCGTGACGGCACCTTCTTTTTTAAACTGTTTGTCAGAAATTTTATTCCAGGGATAGCTGTCCGGCGTATTCGCGAAGATTGCTTTCTCGGAGATCTGCTCAGCGGCATCGAGATACTTTTCCATCAACAGCGGCGGCAGTGAGAGGACGTCGCCGATGTTATCAAAGCCGTAGCCAACATCGTCCGAAGGAAAGTTTTCGGCAGGCGAGAAGTCCACGCCGACCAGGTCCCGGATTGTATTGTTGTATTCATTGCGGTTCAGACGACGAATTGTCACACGACCGGGGTTGATATCGCCCGAACAGTCAACGCCGTACAACGCGTCGTCGAACCAGGCGAGAACATCTTCGCGCTCTTTATCAGTCGGCAGCTCGCCGGCATCCTTGGGAGGCATCGATTGAATCTGAATCCGCTGGACGATTTTTTCCCACTCTTCACGCTTCTCCAGAATACTGGTCCGCGTGGTGAACTTCTCCAGCGCCAGCCCGGCTTCTGATCCCTGACCCGTGTGACAGTCCAGACAGTACTTACTGATGAACTGTTTGACTTTTGTGTTGAACAGTTTTTCCGACTTCTCGACACTCGACACTTCGGCCTGCACCGTGTTGACAGCGAAAACGCACAACAGACCACAGACAGCGAAACAGATTTCTCGCGGAGAGCAGGGGAGGGGAATTCGAGTTAACGTGGGCAACAATCGCATTCAATTAAAACCTTCAGGCGGGAAAACTCAGACGTTGATCAAACAGATCGCTCCAGATCGAAGGCAAGGAGCACTGCGTCAGCACACGATCAGTCTGAGGGAGGATATAAGTTGGCAGGAATCTCTACATATAGCGTAACCTGCCGAGAGACCATTTTGCAAGATCAGTCCTCGTCAGATCTCCTGCTGACAGGCGATTTTATCTTCTTGAAACCGCCTGTTATATATTGTACTCATCCACACCCTGATGCGTTTCAATATTTTTGGTTCTTAAGTTATTCATGGTAACTTAACGAAACCGGTGATCATGGTCCTGCTGGTCGTTGACAGGCGGTTCTGCTCCCTGCATTCTAGGTTATTCCAGTCCACTGCACCGGCAGTCACTTTTCCTGAAAAAAATAGCCTGAGAAAGCATTCTGGTACTGAACTGATGAATCTGCGCGCGATCATTAGAGTAAGTGTCCTGTCCAGGTCGATCCTCTGCTGCCTGCTCCTGTTAATGAGTGGATGTGCTGCGGAATCAATTGATGATTATCCCGATCGACCCATCACCGTCATCTGTCCCTGGTCAGTCGGAGGTGCCACCGATCGCACTTCAAGACAACTGGCGGTCTTCCTCGAACAGGAACTCAAAGTTCCCGTCAACGTCATCAATGCCACCGGCGGACGCGGCGTGACCGGACACAGTCGCGGCCTGAATGCCCGTCCCGACGGTTACACGCTGGCCATCATCACCGGCGAACTCAACATGCTGCACTGGCAGGATCTGACTTCGCTGACCTGGCACGATGCAGAACCCATCATGTCGCTCGTCGATGGGGCAGGGGCCGTGTTCGTCAAACAGGATTCTCAATTCAAAACCATCAAGGAACTCCGCGACTTTGTGGAACAGAATCCCGGCAAGCTGACGGCAACCGGAACCGCAGCCGGGGGGATCTGGCATCTGGCACTGGCCGGCTGGCTCGACTTCTGTGGACTCAACGCCAGCGATATCAAATGGATTCCCATGAACGGTGCCGGCCCTTCATTGCAGGAACTGGCCAGTGGCGGTGTGGACCTCGTCTGCTGCAGCCTGCCTGAAGCCAAGACCTTATATGAGTCCGGTCAGGTCCGCTGCCTGGGAGTCATGGCCGAAGAGCCACTGGCGGAATTTCCGGATGTTCCCACCTTCGCCTCTCAGGGCATGGACTGGAACATCTCCGGCTGGAACGGACTGGCGGTTCCCAAAGGGACGCCCGCACCCATTGTCGAGAAGATCTCCACCGCGGTCAAAAAAATCACCGACGGCGAAATTACCGTGCAGGGCAAAACCTTTCCCGAATCAATGCGGGACGCCGGTCTAAGCACCCGCTACCGCGCCAATGACGAATTTGCTGTCTTCCTGGAAGAGAACGACGAAACGCTGGGCAAGCTGCTGACCAGCGACGCTTTCAAGAAGATGTCTTCCCGGGGGACGGGGCCACTGGTCTTCCCCGGACTTTTGGCGATTGCCATGTGCGTCATTCTCGGTTGCCTGGCCGTTCAGAAGAAAGTTCACGCACTGGCCCCTGATGTCTCCAAAGATACCGTCACGTCACAGGGCATCGTCAATACCGCGCTGGTGCTGCTGGGGATCGTGGCCTATCAATTGTTCGCCGAACAACTGGGCTTCCTGCTGACAGCGGGGGCCATTATGTTCCTGCTGCTCTGGAAACTGGGGACCCGCTGGTGGATCAGTGCCCTGATCACAGTCTGCCTGATTCCCGGCATCTATACCCTGTTTGCCAACCTGCTTCGCGTTCCGCTTCCACGCGGCGTCCTGGGCTGGTAACGCTGCTACATATCGTATTGAATTCTGTCTCCTTCTCTGGCGCTCTGAAGAAACATCATGGAATCGACATTCATTACCGCGATACAGAATATAGCAACTCCCGAAGTCCTGCTGGTGATCTTTCTCTCGGCCGTCTATGGTCTGTTTGTGGGATCCATCCCGGGACTGACGGCGACCATGGCTGTCGCGCTGCTGATCCCGCTGACGTTCTATCTGGATAACCTCTCCGCCATCGCCGCGATTGTGACGCTTGAAGCCTGCAGCATCTTCGCCGGAGACATACCTACCACGCTGGTCCGCATACCGGGGACACCCTCTTCAGCCGCCTATACCGACGATGCCTATGCGCTCACCCGTCGCGGACTGCACGAGACTTCGCTCGGCATCTCACTGGTATTCAGCGTGTTCGGTGGCCTCTTCGGGGCACTGGTGTTAATCTTCGCCGCCCCACAACTGGCGAAAATTGCGTTTCAGTTTACCACCTATGAATACTTCTGGCTTTACGTGCTCGGCTTAAGCTGTGCCGCCATCGTCTCGACCGGCTCCCGCCTCAAAGGCGCTCTGGCGCTGATGATCGGCCTGATGTTCGCGACCGTCGGTCTGAGCGAAGTTCACAGCGTGCCTCGCTTCACCTTCGGCTTCGATGAACTCTTTACCGGCATCAACTTCATCCCCGCGATGATCGGTCTGTTCGGTCTCTCGGAAGTCTTCCGCAATACGCTGACCTCGAAGACCGACGAAGCTGCGGAAAAACTGCAGTCAGCAGTTAAAGAAGACGACGACCATTCACTGCTCAGACATTTGAAGCCGGTCTTCGGCGGCGTGCTGCCCCAGTTCTGGAAGCGAAAATTCAGCTGGCTCCGTTCGAGCTGCATTGGCTCTACCATCGGCATGATTCCCGGCGCGGGAGCCGACATCGCGGCCTGGATTTCGTACGCGGTCTCCAAGAAGTTCTCGAACACACCCGAGGAGTACGGTAAAGGTTCCCTTGATGCCGTCGGCGATGCCACCAGTGCGAACAACTCGGCACTCGCCGGCGCCTGGATTCCCGCCCTGGTATTGGGGATCCCCGGCGACTCGGTCACTGCGATTGTGATCGGCGTCCTTTTGATGAAGAACATCACCCCCGGTCCGGAGATCTTTCAGAACACCGAACAACTGGTGCTCGTGCATGGCATCTATCTCACGTTCATCATCGCCAACCTGTTGCTGATTCCGCTCGGCTTCCTGGCAATTCGCAGCGGTTCACAACTGGTGCGCATCCCTCGCCGCATTCTGATGCCGATGATTCTGATGTTCTGCGTCGTCGGTGCCTACTCGATCAACGGAAGTTACTTCGACGTCTGGGTCATGCTCGGCATGGGCATGCTCGGTTTTGTACTTGAAGTCTTCGATGTTCCCCTCGGTCCGGTCGTGCTCGGAATCATCCTCGGGGGGCAACTGGAACAGTCGTTCGTGCAGAACCTGACTAAGGACGACAGCCTGCTCTCGTTCTTTAATCGTCCTATCTCCGCGGGGCTGGGACTGTTCTGCATCGCGCTCTGGCTGGTGCCGGTGATCATGCCTCTGATCCGCAAGAAGTCCGCCACAACCTGAAGTCTCATTCACCCGATTCAGCAGGCAGGGGTTTCAGCAGTTGACCTGCCCGCGCGAGTCCCAGGCCGATAAACGCGAACGTCGGCAGCAGCAGCGGCATCAGGAAGCGTTCCCCGGCAGCGATCGGCAGATACCAGGCGAACGCCAGCCAGAACAACACGAGCCAGACCAGATATAATCGCCGCGCCGGTCCGGACTCCGTCAGCAGTCCCGTCAGTAGAAACGGAAGCAGCAGCACGCCAAAGAACAGTCGTCCCTCATGGAAAGGGAAGGGACCCAGGCTGCGGAGAAAAATAAAAACCTGCCATGCCAACCCTTTGACCTCCCGCTTGATCATCTGCGCGAGGGAATGCGTCTGCCAGTAGCGACGGACCGCATTCCCCAGCGATCCCCGTTCCTCGATCAACGCATGTGGTTCCGTGAACTCATCTTCAAAGAGCAGATACGAATTCGCATTGAATGTTGGGCTGCCATACACCCGCGCATTGCGAACCAGCAGGGGGGCCGCGATCACAATAAAGCTTCCCACTACCAGTGCCAGGCTGAGTAGCGCCTGTTTCCAGGAGAGGCGACCTGCTTGTGGCTCCGTTTCCGATTCAGTCGTCTCCACTTTGAAGCGGGCAGGGAAACACCGTCGCCAGTCGACCGCATACGAAAGTTGCCAGCAGAGCACTCCCAACAGCAGCAGCAGTGCCGTCCCCTTGGTCAACCAGGCCAGACCCAGTAGCAGACCGATGCCGAGCCAGAGAAACCGTGGACGCGTTTCAGAGGTGCTTTCAGCGGGGACGCGTAACAGAACCAGCCACAAGCCAGCGACAATCAGCAGCAGCAGTGCTTCACAGACCACCTGACCTGTCAGTCGACACCAGGCTGCATTGACGGCCAGTAGAAGTCCCGTCAGTCCTCCCACCAGGTTTCCATAGCGTCGTGAGATTCCAAAAGCGAACAGTAATAAAGCCGCCAGCCCCAGCATCGCCGACAGACGTTTTCCCGCTTCATAGTCGGGCAGGTACGAGAGGATGGCAACATAGAGCGGGTGCTGATTCGCTTCGGTATACTCACCCGCAAACAGTTGCTGCAGTAATACAGAAGGACCGCCCGCTCCCTGCACATCCCGGGCCTGGGTCAGAAACGCCGCCTGATCATTGCCTTCCGGCAGCGGTTGGTCAGGCAGCAGATTCAGCATGATGACAAAATAGACAATCAGCGAAAACGAAAGCAGCAGACTGCCGCTCCAGTGATCCAACTGTTGCCAGGGCGCAGACAGGCGTTTCAGGAATCTCCCGAGGACGGGCAGAACTGCTTCCCAGAAATAATTCGTAGCCAGGCAACCGGCGGTCCCCATCACGACCGCCAGCATGCAACAGGCAGCGGCAATTGTGGAAAGCGAGAAACTCGCCACCAGCATCGTTCCCTTGATTTCCACAATCTCCCAGAGTGCCAGGCCGGCGGCACAGGCAACGACACCCGAGATGATGCGTGGCAGAACCGTGTTCATTGTCTGATTCAGCTTTCAGCAGGAGAGGTCAGAATGGGGTGATCAGGCGTCATCACCGCAGGAAACATCAATTCGGACTAGGCTTAACTGGCAGAATGGTCTATCTTTCGGTCTGATTATGATAGCAGATTAACCGTGTTCTGAAATCACAGAATTGAATCGCAGATCCCCCCATTTTGGAATTTGGGAAATATGAGTCACGTATATCCAACGCTTGCCTATCTCCAGTGGGACATTAACCGTGTGCTGTTTGAAGTCGGTCCGATCAAGATCCGTTATTACGGGCTCTTCTTCACCGCCGGGTTTATCTGTGGTTACCTGCTGCTTCGCTGGATCTTTCGTACCGAAAAACGCAACCTGGACGATGTTGAATCGCTGCTGATTTACATGGTGCTGGGAACGATTATCGGTGCCCGTCTCGGTCACTGTCTGTTCTATCATCCCATGGAGTATCTCAGCGATCCGATCCGCTTACTTCAGATCTGGAATGGAGGGCTGGCCAGTCACGGTGCCGCCGTCGGGATTACCCTCTCGGCCTGGCTCTACTCACGCAAACACCGCGATCAACCGCTGCTCTGGTTGCTGGATCGACTTGCCATCCCCGTTGCGCTGGCCGGCTTTTTTATCCGCATCGGTAACTTCTTTAACTCGGAAATTCTCGGGCGGGCCAGCGATGTTCCCTGGGCTGTGGTCTTCAGAGATGGGCTCGGACTCAGTCCCGAAGAGAAGCTGATTCCCCGTCATCCGGTGATGCTTTACGAATCTCTGTGTTACGGCTTCATCTTTGTTCTGCTGCTGCTCGTTTACCGGAAGTACAAGGAACGCACGCCTCGCGGACTGTTGATCGGACTCTTCTTCATCACCGTCTTCACCGCCCGTTTTGTGCTGGAGTTCTTCAAGCTCCGTCAGGCAGCATTCGCGGAAAATCTCCCCCTCAGTGTGGGGCAGATGCTGAGTATTCCACTCGTGATTGCCGGCATCTTATTCCTGCTTTATCGCAGGCCAGCACCCCCTCTGGAAGAAGAAATCGCCCTGCAGACGCCGCGAGAACCGGCCGCGAAGGCATAAAAACAGCGAATGTGGATGTATCTGTCCTGTTAGAAAAGTGTACACAGAACGTCTATAAATACACTCGCAGGCTGAAAATATGTGGCCTTTTGTCTATTTTGCGGGATCGTATTGCCTTAAATCAGAGATCCTTGTAAAGTCCGCGTGCCAAATACTCAGATTTTACTACTGATGACCAGAGCGGAATTCACATTTTGAATTCAGCCGTTTTTTTTCAACACGAATGTGGGACATCGGTGTATAATGAGTTGCAGGCTTTAACTCGCTTGCTGCCAGTACGGCAGTGTTCAAAATGAATCGAGGCGATTTGTGGCTCTCACGGATATTGATAAAAATTTGCTCAAACGCTGCTTAGCAGAAGAGCCGGGTGCCTGGAAAGACTTCGTAGACCGGTTTATCGGCCTGTTTACACACGTCATCCACCACACCGCTCACGCCCGCAGTATTCGTGTGACCGACAACGACATTGACGATCTCTTGTCCGAAGTCTTTCTGGTTCTGCTGGCCAATGACTACCGTGTGCTCCGCAACTTCCGTGGACAGAGTTCTCTGGCCACTTATCTGACCGTGGTTTCCCGTCGCGTGATTGTAAAAAAAATGGTCGAGCGACGGATGGCTGAAGCTCTGGGGCATGTCTCTACCTCTTCGCGCATCGAACGTGTCTCCGACGAACAGACCCGTCAACAGCAGGCCCTTGAGGATCAGGAAGAGATCCAGAACATGATTCGCCAGTTGCCTCCGGCAGACGCTCAGATTGTGGAGCAATATCACCTGCAGGGAAAGTCTTACCAGCAGATCAGCAGTGATCTGGACATCCCGGAAAATTCGATCGGCCCCACACTCACTCGGGCACGCAATCGCATGCGGGAAAATAAATCCCGGACACGCACGCTCTAATTCATAATAGAGTTCACCTCCTTCTTACTCAGTCTGATGCTCACGTTACGCGCCGACAGTTTCTATTGCTGGTTCAATTACTGAAGCTCCGTCCCGATCCCTGGCCCTGTCCGAATCCCGGAGGAGGACCACCAAAGGGGGGCGGACCAAAGCCACGTCGTCCACTGGGACCACGCTGTCCCGGTCCGGGGCCGCGTCGCATAAAACTCGGATCCGGCGTCCCGCGCCACAGACGGGGGATATAGGGGAAATCTTCGGTGATGTAGTAGTGATAGATCCCTTCCGGGTATTCGGGGGTCACACCCACGCGTCCGTTGCATTCATCCAGGGCACCCGCATCCGCGACATATTCATAGTCAGCCACAAAGGTCCCGTCATACCTGCCGCGCGGGCCACCCGGTCGATTCCCTTGCTTGATTCGATAGCTCGATTTCATTTTGCGAACCGCGCTCGTGGCATCGTTCGCATCGCTATAGCCAAACTGGGCATAAATTGGAAAGCCATCTGCGGCCACACCGATCAGCGTGACTTCACCTGTTTTCCCCTGCTTCTGAATCAGTCCCGTCGGCAGACCATGATAGTGATAGCTGCCGGTCGGCTGGACATGGGCATTGCTCTGATCCAATCCGAGATTGATCTTTCCCGACTTGGCTTCATAGTTCCAGCCTGAACTGCGGTTCCGATTCCAGAACTCCGCGGTCGCTGCATCGAAGACCACACCATTGCTGGCGACTCCAAACGGGGAATGCGATACGGGCGTGGGGTTGCGGGTCGCCTTTGGTTCCATGGTTACACGGAATTCATACTGCTGCGGTCGAATCGTATTCGGATTGTTCCGATTCGGAAACCGGCCCGGCTGGTGATCGGGAATCCCGTTGGAATAGATGTAGCGGTAGTTCCCCTTGATGACCACCTTGACCTGATTCGTCGCACTGGTATTCGAGGATCCGAAACCCGCGGGTCCGAACCCGGGAGGTGGATATCCAAACAGGGGGAGGGGGGCGGCACATCCGAGCGTCGCGAAACAGCAGAGCGTAAGCAGTCGCATATTCAAGGGGTTACCTCATTTTCACCAGGCCCGATTCGTCGCCAGAAAAATTCACGGATTCTTCTCACCTGTTTGAATAACGGGCTGAGCACCGTGGAATCCACTGGCTTTGATCTGTTTTTTGTCAAAATGAAACCAGGTGTCGCCTCTCCGAAAATACGTTCACAAGGCTCTCGGACAGGCGTTCTGTTGACAGTCCACCCTGCGCTCACAAGAATCAACGTAGTAGTCAGCAGTCGCCGTCATAAACGACTGGCGCTGATTTCGCTTCAATCAAGGAATGATATGTCCCATTGATTCTCCGGAATCTGGAAATGGATTGACCGATGCAAACTCTCCGAACTCGCTTCCTGTTTGCGTTCCGCACCGCTTTTCTGATCTGCTGCGTCAGCCTCCTGACGGCAGGCCCCGCTTTACAGGCTCAAACTAAAAACAAAACACCCGAGTCCACACAAACGGCTCCGGTGAAAACCGGTTTTGTGAATGCCGTCTATAAAGATGACGCAGGCGAACATCGCTACGTTGTCTTCGTCCCCCTCGATTATAACCCTGCGAAGAAATATCCGGTCATCCTCTTTCTCCACGGTGCCGGCGAACGGGGTAACGACGGACTCAAACAGACCCAGGTCGGCTTGGGACCGGTTATCAAACAGCAGGAAAAAACATTTCCTTTCATCGCCGTCTTCCCGCAGGCAGAGAATATGAAAGAACGTCTGCTCGAAGGCTGGCTGGCCGACTCCTCCGACGGCAAACGGGCCCTGCAGATCCTCAACCAGGTGCTGCAGAAATACTCAACCAATTCGAATCAACAGATCCTGACCGGCTGGTCTATGGGAGGCTACGGCGCATGGAGCATGGCGGCCGCGTTTCCCAATCGCTGGTCGGCCGTAGTACCTCTCTCCGGCGGTGGTAAAACTGAATCGGCGGCGCAACTCAAAGACGTTCCTCTCTGGGCGTTTCACGGTGCCAAAGATCGGGTAGTCCTGCCGGAAGAATCTCAGCGTATGATCGACGCAGTCAAGAAAGCAGGCGGCGAACCGCGCTTCACCCTCGTTCCCGATGCCGGACACGATGTCTGGAAAGTTGCCTACTCTCAGCCCCTGTTCGACTGGATGCAGAATCCGACTCAACAGATTGATCCCGCTGCACCCTTACTGGTCAAGCCGGATCGTAAACAACCGGCGGCGGTCGATAGTGAAACTCCCTTCGTACCGGCACTGATGATCAACGACGCTGTCTCAGTGCGACTGGGTAATCGTTTTCTGCAGTCCCTCGCTGATGCGGTTCCCAGCATGGTTCCCGCGGATATGCTCGAAGGACGCATCGCCGACATTCAGGACTGGACCACCGCCCAGGGACGCAGCTTCAGTGTGCAGTTCTCCGGGATCTCCTATAAGGGAGCACTGGAACGCGCCGCCGTGGAAGCCTATGCTGCCGGCACCTTGAACATTCAGCTGGGTATCAAGGATGTGAACCTCTATATCAGCAACACCTACGTTACCGGCAATCGACATTCCGCGGTCGCCGGTCCGATCTCGGTCAGCATCGGTCATCAACGGCCGGTCTGGCTCAGCTTCGATGTGCGGCCCTTTATCCAGGGAGACCAGCTCAAGCTCAAACTGATCCGCACGCGGTTCACCATTCCCCAGGACAACTGGTACGTCTCCGGGCCGGCGGGCGTTTCGACCCGCGGGATCGGTATGACTTCTGAAAAGGTCTCCAGTGGACTGATTGACGGTATTTACGGGAGCAAGGGCCGTATTGAAGATGAAGTCAAAGCGATCGTCCCCGGTCTGGTGGAAGAGCTCGAAAAGCAGCTCAGCTTCAGCGAAGCCAGCCAGGTCGTTGATGCCGTCTGGCCACTCCCCGTCTATCAGCCACGGATTAAACTCTGGCCCCGCGAAGTCGTCACCGATAAGCAGGGGGTCTCACTCAATTTCGGTCTGACCGTCGCAGCCCTTGATCCGACCAATCCACCGGCCACCGTTCAACAGGTCAACGCCTTCGGAACCCCCGTGGATGAAATTCCCAAGGTCACCGATCTGCAGGTCGGCGTCGCACCCGGGATTCTCAAACCGCTGACCGAGATGCTCGTCAAAGAGGATGTCGCGCGAATTCCCGTTCTGGATATTCCCGGTCACTCGTTCGATCCACTGGCAGATCCCAAAACTCTGCAGCAGGTCTTCCCCGATCTGAAACAGTACGGCGACGGACTGCAGATCTGGTCTGAGCTGGTACTCACGCGACCGATTCAGGTAGAAGACAGCAACAAACCCAAGTCCGCCAGCGATGATCCTTTTCGCTTCGTCGTTCCCCGGGCGGCGATTTCGATGGCGATCAAAAAATCGGCCTCCGAGAAACAGTGGACGCCGTACGCCGAGTTCTCACTTTCACTGAGTCAGGACGTCGATCCCGAGATCGTCGACCAGAGCTTCTCAAAACGGGCCATTCGCCTGGACTGGGAAGGTGATTCACGCATTGGTGGTCTCGCCCGTTTCGCTCCGGATTACAAACCGCAGGAGAAGAACATCGATCAGGAAAAACTGCGTTCCCTGGTCCAGGCGGCCTGGGATGGCTGGACGAAACAGGGCCCCGCTTCGGTTGCAGAGATCCCCGACATCGAACTCGGCTTCGGCCGTTATCGCATCCAGCAGATCCAGTGGTCCGCACCCCAACTGCTGGCGACCTTCTCTGTACCCGAATTGAAGATCACCAACGGTACGAAACAGGACATCGAATACGAACTGAAAAGTCCCTACAGTGACTGGGGCGGACCGTACAAGCTCAAGCCCGGCGAGTCGCATGCCTTCGATGCGGCGATGCCACTCACCTATCGACGCAAAGTCGATGGGCAAATGCATGTCTTCACGCTTGCCTCCGGTTCGCATTTTGAGTTCCTGCCCGAAGCCGGTCATCCGGAAGGCGTACTTTACGAAGCCGCCGATAACTGATCACTCTTCAACGGCCGCCTCGGTAGACGGGGCGGCCTCATAGCTGACCAGTGGGAACAGCGTCCGCTCCAGCAGATAGGCGGGCGTGATCCCCAGGCTGACAATCAATAACACGGCTGGAGCCAGAGCCAGCCAGACCAGCGCCCGTTTCTCTGCGGGCGCTGTTTCTTTGTCGGCATTGTCGGGAGCGGAATGCGAAACGGTCAACAACTGCCAGCCTCCGCGAATCAGCGCCAGGTTGAACAGCAATGTTCCCAGCAGATAGCCCAGGGCCAGCAGCATCTGCTGACTGGTCAGGCTCCATAGGAACGCAAAGCAAGCGGTGAAACCACCCAGGCCCGGAGCTCCGATCAGCGTCAACAGCGACAGCCAGCCCAGCCAGTACATCACTCGTTCTGAGGGATGCCCCTGTGTCAGTGACAGGCAGGGCATCACCAGCAGCAACACTCCCGCAGCCAGCCCCTGCACCACATTCAACACAGCGAAGTAAGCAACGACTTCCTGGGAGGCAGAGAGAATCGTCAGCGTTAAGGCCGCCTGTCCCACCAGGAGCCAGACGACTGTCTGCAGCAGTTCTCGACGGGCATATGCCAGTAACGCCGTGATCAGGAATCCGACGATTCCCCACAATGCCAGCAGGGAATACAGGCTCTCACTCACACTCTGCTGCAGCGGTAACAGGCAACGCAGCATGCCGTAGACGCTCAGCTTGGTAAGGATCAATAATAGAATCAGCGACCAGCCCGTCATCACAGAGGGGGAAGCGGTTTGTGTCGTCTGCTGTTTCAGCCACTGAGTCATGCCGTAATAAGCGGGGAACAGAAAACCTTTGCAGGCAAAACCGGCCAGTAACAGCAACAGGATCCACGGGGCACTGGTGCTCCAGTAAGCCTCAGCTAAAGGGTAAAGCCGGACGTCGCTCCTGCTCTCTCTGAACAAGGCGTCAAACTGAAAGGTGAGTGCCTGCGGCGCCTCGAGCAGCACACCCTGCATCCAGGAAAACGATGTCGCCGCCAGCAGTAGTCCCGCCAGAATCAAAGTGTCCCCCAGCAGTTGCAGATACAAGGTGCTTTCCAGCACCGAGCGGGCCCGCGAACCGTTCCAGACCTGGAGCAGACCGATGGTGCAGACCGTCGACAGAAACAGGAACGTCACAAAACTGATCACATCATGCGAGATCAACAGTCCTGCCAGCAGTGACTGCAGAATCAGTAACAGAAAGTAATGCCGATGCGAGACCCTCGTCAGTCGATTGGAAAAGAAGACTAACAGCGGCCAGAGGCAGGTGATCAACAGCAGAAACCAGGCGGACAGCGCATCGAGGCCCCACTGAAAATTCCGGGGTGTGGCGGCGTCGGGACCGGCCGTACTCAGCACCGGTAGCTTGAGCGTTATTGAAATGATGCGGGTCGCTCCGGTTCCCTGCAGTTCGGGGGCGAAGAGAACCAGCGCCAGAATCAGGCAGGAGACGAGCGTATTCGAGAACGCGGTCCAGCGATGGAATTCCAGACCCAGTTTCACGCTGCCCAGGCCAAAGCAGGCTCCGGCGACTGGCATCACCACCAGCAGTACAGGCGAAAACGAAATCAGGGAATTCAGAAACAGGTCCATGAACGGGGCTCAATCAAATAAATCAAATCAATCCAGGCAAAATCGTAACCGGGGAAACGCATCTCGCTAAATCTGTAACACCATCAACACCAGAATTAACACAGACAGGGTCATCACCAGTATCAATGTCGGAAAGGTGACCTGGCCGTTCTGCATGTGCAGCAGCAGATCGCCCCAGGCCCGCGGCAGTCGCTCCAGCGAGAACCGACTCAGACGGGAAACGATCCACTCCTCAATCAGGGACACCGTTCGGGCCAGCAACTCCAGTGGCTGAATCAATGCACGGTCCAGCAGCGACATCAGGTAATAATGCGAACGTCCCAACTGCAGCAGAGCCGGCGGTTCCGTAGTCGCGTTAGAACGGGAACGTCCCGCGGTCATCCAGATGAGGATCATCGCCACCAGCAGAGCCAGACCGAACAGGCTGCACAGCAGCCAGTCATGTTCGAACAGCGGAGGCAGCATTTCCAGCAGAGGTCCCGGCCAGAGAGACGGCACAAAAGGGAAGGGAATCAGTAACAGACTTGCCAGCAGACTCACCCCCAGTGTCGCACTCCACAGGGCGAGCACCGGGAAGGATGCACCAGTCTTCGATGATGAGTGTGAATCCGCCAGCGAGAAATAAAATCGCATCAGGCCTGCGACATATCCTGCTGCTACAGGTACGGTGAGCCATATAAAGAAACTGACGCGTAAATCGTCGGTCGCGGCGCGGGACAGGATCAGCGCCGGCAGCAGACCCACCAGTCCACAGACCGCCAGCAGAATCAAAAGCATCAGGCAGAGCTTAACAGACGACAGCGCTGCCCTCGGGATCCCATTCTGTTCTCGCCAGGCTGCCAGTAAAATCAGGATCACCAGGACCAGGAGTTCCAGAACCACCAGTGCCAGTGTGCTGGACAGCGTTCCCACCTGACCCAGTCCCACAGACGCGACCGCCAGTCCCGCGAGCGTTGCCGTCAACCAGCTCAGACTGCGATCCGGGTGCGCATCGCGAGGCAGGCTCAAAGCGGAAAACAGAGTCAGCAGAGCAGACAGCGTTCCCAGTTGTACCATCAGCGTACGGGTTGCAGGGACAGCCTGAATCAGAGGCGCGCAGCGGAGCAACAGGAACAGTCCCGCGGACATCGCCAGCAGATTGATCCCGGCCAGCGAACGTGCCGACCAGTTCTCTTCCCGACTCACCAGCAGGGCCGAAGCAGGAAACAGGCTCAGGCGAGGCAGGGCGGCAAAGAAGAGCAGCACGCTGATGCCGGGCAGGGCAGTGCGATTGGTTTCTGCAACCTGGGTCAGCGCCACCGGCTGCAGCATCGTAAGAAAATCCAGACTGGTGAAATTGGTCTGAACGAGAAACAGTCCCAACAGCAGCATGCCATCCCCCAGCGCATTCCAGCCCCACCAGTGTCGGCGTGCCGTTTCCGGAGCGAGCGTCGTCCGCAGGTGCACTTCATGCAGCAGGTTCAGACTCATCGAGAGCAGGCACCAGCAGAAAAAGAGTTGTAGAAAGTTTGTTGCCAGGATGATGCCAGTCGTGGCGCAGAAGCCCATCAGTAACAGCAAACCCCCGTAGCGTGGCGCAACAGTATCTGCAGACTCAGCTGAATTGGGCGGACTCAACAACAGTACGCAGAGCATGCCTGCCGAGACCAGCGTATAGAATGTCAGGCTCAGTGAATCGTAGAGTACACCGATCTGCAGAGGCAGAGACGTTTCGTCGGGAAGCGTCAGCCAGCGAACCAGGGGGAACGAATAAGACTGTTCTCCCAACAGGGGACTGAAGTAACCAGTCGAGGCCAACGCGACCAGTGTCGTGACTGAGACTCCCAGCAGTGCGGGCCAGCGCGGATTCCCTTTGAGAATGCGACAGGCAACCAGGGCCGACATCACCACCGTGACGAAGGGCACGACCAGTCCGAGTTGCAGTAACAGGGTGATTGTTCTATCCACCAGACCCGGCCCCCCTTTCCACGGGGGACTTCGTTTCCGCAGTGGCATCGGTATCAGCATCAGGTGATTGACGGCGCAGGCTGAGTACCGCCAGCGCAGCGGCTGGCAGCATCACCAGGAACAGGACGAACAGAAAAAACACGGTCTGTGCCCGCGAACCCTGATACTCTGCAAACGCCGCCAGCATGAGGCCCGCTCCCTGCAGCCAGATCAGCAACGAAAAGACAGTCGCCAGGCGATGCCGCTGCAGCAGCATTCCCAGGTAGCCGACAGCGATCAGGATGATCCCGATCATCAGACTCTGGTGAAGGACGGCGGTGGCCTGCAACAGTATCATGCGTTCCCTCCCGGTTCCTCTGTCTGTGAAACGCGTGACGCCCGCGGGGAAAAGACCAGCCAGGTCATGCCCACAAAAACCAGCAGCACGAAGCAGAGCAGAAGCAGCAACGTCGGCCAGTGTTGACTGAATAACCGGGGCAGCAGTTCCGGTAAGGAGAGCCCGGTCCATTCTGATTTCGGTACGGGGGTCACTTCGGCTCCCGGCCCCCAGTCCCGCTGGACCACCCACAGACAGACACATAACAGAAATCCACACGCCAGGCAGGCAAGCAGCGGTTCGCGGAACGCGCCCTCTTCGTCCTGCTCTGCCGAGGCTGATTCGGGTGATTCCTCGTCAGTGCAGTTGTGATAACAGAGCAACAGGATCAGGCCTCCCAGAGTCAGCCAGCTGAGAATCATCAGCGGAGGCATGTGAGCCTGAAGAAATAATAATCCACTGGAGAGCAGAGAAACCGACGCAGCTGCCAGGGCCCATCTCATTCGCGAAACGAGTACCGCGGCGGCACCACTGACGATAACCAGCGTACCCACGGGAATCGGACTGAATAACGCCAGCAGCGACTCCGCCTTGCCCTCGGTCTTGAAAGAGAAGGGAGAGCCGAACCAGTAGAGCAGGATCAGCAGTGCCCCGATCGACAGCAACGGCCAGCCCCAGCGGTGCGCTGTCTCTGGTGCCTGATGCGTCGTTAAATTCAGGTAACCATACACGCCGGTCAGCATCAGTAGAATCAGGACCGCCAATGTTAAAAACAGCAGGTTATCCGCGGTGCCGGGCAGGTAGAATAACAGTTCGTCGATCATGATTGAACCTCCCCTGCAGGCTGCACTTCCGTATGTGTGTTCGTGGAAGCAGGGAATGGGAACCGGGGGAGAACAAAGCCCCACCAGATCGCCAGCAGGCTGAAGTTGAGCAGCAGATGCATGTAATGGTCTGACATACCCAGCACATGAAACGCCAGAAACGAAGCGGAAATCGCAACCAGCGACAGCCAGAGCAACAACTTCCAGAGCGCTTCCGGATCATAGCCGGGACGTCGGTTCAGAAAACGGATCAGTCGATAATGGACTCCCACCAGCACCAGGGGCAGGGCGGGAAACAAACCAAATCGCATGACAATCTGCAGCACGCTCATCTCCTCGTGCGGAGCGAAGCAGGTCAGGCTGAGGATGATGATAGACATCACGAAGACGGTGTTGAAGAGATGCAATTCGCGAATCCAGTGCTGTACCGGCCGGACAGGTTTGGGTGCCTGGGCATTGACGAGAATCACAGGGCCGGTCAGCGACAGGAACAGTGCCAGCATTCCCACCGGTTGTATCAGCAGCAGCCAGACAGTGGAGGTCGCACCGCTCGTAGCCTGTTCCGCATGCACGGGGAGATAGGCGGCCACCGAGGCGAAAGACAGCAGCAGCGGCAGCCAGAAATAGCCGTTGAGTAGCAATCCCGACAGCGGGTGCCTCTGTCGCTCGGTTACCGCCAGACTGATATGCCCCGCTGCTTGTAGCAGTACGAACAATCCCAGATACATCATCGGTGCATAGCGGCACGTCACGAGCCCGGTCGCTTCGACCGGTTCACTCCGTATGGACCACATGTTGGTGATATAACCGGGGAGAAAAGCAATGGTCAGCAAACCGCAGGTCAGTGAGAACAGCAACAGACAGCGTTCGCTCCGTTGAGTGATCTCTGCCTGGGAACGGGCAACCCGCTTCAGTGCGAGTTGCAGTCGCGTTTTGACAGAGGCGTTCAGGGGAGACCAGGCCGTCTCTGCCAGCAGCATTGAGATCAACAGAAACACGAGCGTGCTAATCAGGAACAGGGGAATCTGCCACAGCATCAGGTGGCCTCCGTCAGATTCGAATCATCGGCGGAAGCTGATTCATGTTCCGCATAGATCGTCAATTCAGGAGCAGAGGACACTGGTGCGGTCTGCGACTTTTTCGGTGCGGACAACATGCCCGACCAGAGTGCCATACCCCAGGTCAGGAGCAGGGCCGCTCCCAGAGTCCAGGTGATCGGGTTCCGCAGTGAGGTTGTCTGCACACTGATTCCCAGTGCCAGCAGCAGAATACAGACGGCAATCAACACGGTCGTAAAGTTCCAGTACAGCGCGTGCTGTGGTGCTACATAAGGGCCGGCGTTCGACACGGAGTCTTCGACGATTGATTCAGACTCGTCGCGAAACCATTTCTGAATGGCCCACCAGACAGCCAGCGCCGTCAGCGAAGCAGTCAGCAGTAATATCAGAAAGGTGAACCAATCCATGGTGGACTTTCGACGAAATGCGGAATAGCAGCCGGGAACGCAGGTGACCGAACTGTTGATAGACACCAATTTTAAGTGAAATCGAGGACGAAGCGAAGCGACTCGCCTCCTGCAAATCTTCCAATTCAGGAAATGAATGTGCGCCGCCACTTTACAGTAGACGCCCACCTGCCAACAATGCTACCGGTCGAGCAAGCGGATCTGTCGGCACCGGTTGAACGAGATCCCGCTCCATCCGGGGAAGGCACTGGCATGAATGATGAATCACAGACTCTGATCTTTGTCTACGGCACTCTCAAGCGGGGGTTCTGTCGGGCTCCGTTTCTGTCTGATCAACAGTTTCTGGAAGAAGCATGCACCGCGCCCCGTTACGCACTCTATGATTGTGGCGCGTACCCCGCACTGGTGAAAGATAACACCACAGGCATCCGCATTCAGGGCGAACTGTGGCGCGTGGATGCACGGGGGCTGGAAGTCCTTGATGAAGTCGAAGGGGTTGCCGAACAACTCTATGCCCGAGAAAGCATTGAGCTTGAGTCGCCGCTGATTTCCACGGGAGTGCAGGCTTACTTCTATCTGCCCGATGTCTCGCAGCTGCCCCGTCTGGGAGATTGCTGGACCCGACAGACCTGAATTTCCATGGGAGACGCTTGTGATTTTTCGTTCAGCGCCTCACAATAGCGCTGCTGACTCAAATCGCTTTTGGAGAACCCGTCATGTCTGCGCCGACCAAAGCCCGCAGAACCGTATCTTACGCGTCATTACAGGAAATTGCTGACGACGCACAACGTCTCCATGCTGCTGGTACCCCCACCACGGGAAACTGGTCGCAGGGCCAGATCTATGATCATCTGGCACGATTGATGGATGGCTCTCTGGATGGATTCGACTTCACCGCTGCCTGGCCGTTACGCAAGATTTCGAAGTGGATCTTCAAACCACTGATTTTCAAGAAAGGCATGCCCGCCGGTTTCAAATTGAAAGGGGATGCCGGCAGAGTCCTCCTTCCAGATCCAGTCGCAGACCAGGCGGGGCTCGATCATCTGTTGCAGGCAATTCATCGTCTGCAGAACGAATCGCAGCGTCACCCCAGCCCCGTGCTCGAGGAACTGACCCGTGAAGAGTGGGATCTGCTGCATCGTCGACACGCCGAACTGCACATGAGTTTCATCGCCGAACCGGAAGCCTGACCTCCCACCCCAACGAGGATCGACGTGGACGACGAACCGAATTCTACCCCACCGGAGCCAGCACGACCGAAAACATTCGATGAACGCCTCCGCAGCTGGAGCCTGCTTAAGCGACTGCTGCTTGCCTTCTGTCTGCTCACCGCATCTTACATCACAGCGGCCGGCAGCGGATTGATGATCCTGCTCATGCTGGCTTTCTCGACTGACGGCTGCCAGGACTTTCCCGATATCCTCGGCTTCTTCGTCTTTCAGTTTCCCATTTACGCACTGGGGATCTGTACCGCCCTGCCGGCCCTGTTTCTGGCCTGCGCCTGTTCAATTCGCTGGATCATTGGCTCGATCATTTTCTGTGTGGGACTCTGTGCGTTCTGGCTTGTGGGTGGCTTCATCGCGATCGTGATGACCTGTCAGTAGAGGGATTCGTCCGCGGCGTCTATAATGCCTCTGCAGTGATCTAATGACACACAGTGAATGATCGGAAAGGGATGCAATGGCAGAGTCGCAGGGAAACAGAATCATCGTCGTCGGAGGAGTCGCGGGGGGCGCGAGTGCAGCAGCCCGGGCACGTCGCTGCGATGAACACGCGGAAATTATTCTGTTTGAGAAGGACGAATACGTCTCTTTCGCCAACTGCGGTCTGCCCTATTTTATCGGCGAGGAAATCACCGAACGCAGCAAGCTGCTCGTCGCGACCCCCGAGTTGTTTCGAAATCGCTTTAACATCGATGTCCGTACCCGGCATCTGGTGCAATCCATCAACGTCGAAAACAAAACCGTCACGGTTCTCAATCGGGAATCGGGTGAGGTGAGCGAAGAGACCTGGGATCGGCTGATTCTCTCTACCGGTGCGGCTCCGATCACGCCCCCCTTGCCGGGCATCGAATCCGAAAACGTGTTCACACTCCGTAATCTGAATGACGCAGATGCCATCAAGGCCTTTATCGCGGAGCATGGCTGCCAGAAAGCGGTCGTCGTGGGGGCCGGCTTCATCGGACTGGAGATGGTGGAGCAGCTGCACCATCTGAAACTGGAGACAGATCTGGTCGAACTGCAGCCCCAGGTCCTGCCTCCACTCGATCCGGAAATGGCCCGCCTCGTTCAGAACGAATTGATCGATCACGACATCAAGGTGCATCTGGGAACAGCCGTCGTGACGATCCAGACTGAAAACAACACAGCCACCGGAGTCGAACTCGGTAACGGAACACAGATCGCTGCAGACCTGGTGATTCTGGGGATTGGCGTTTCCCCGGCGATTGAACTGGCCCAGGCCGCAGGCATTGACATCGGCGCGCGGGGCGGCATTGCCGTGAATGACTTCATGCAGACATCGCATCCGGACGTTTACGCGGTCGGCGACGCTGTCGAATATCAGCACGGCGTTCTGGGAACACCCCAGCGCATTCCGCTCGCCGGTCCCGCGAATCGCGCCGGACGTATCGCCGGTCAACATGCTGCCAGCACCTCGGCCGACCCGATGATCGCCCCCATGGGAACGGCCATTGTTCGTGTCTTTGGCATCACCGCAGCGTTGACGGGACTCAGTAAAAAGTTCGCGGAACTCACTCAACGTAAAAATCGTTCCATCATCGTTGTCGGCAAACATCACGCCGGCTATTTCCCCGGCGCTCAGCAGCTGTTTCTCAAGCTGACCTATGATCCCGAAACAGGGCGGATCCTGGGCGCCCAGTCTGTCGGTCGTGAAGGTGTCGATAAACGTATCGACGTGATCGCCACCGCGATGAAGTTTAAAGGCACCGTCCGCGATCTGGCCGGCGTCGACCTCTGTTATGCTCCGCCCTTCGGTTCAGCCAAGGACCCGGTACACATGGCGGGGTTCGTTGCCTGCAACGACCTGGATGAACTGACCCGCATCATCGAAGTCGATGCCGACCTCTCTGGATATCAGATTCTCGACGTCCGTTCCCAACAGGAAGTCGACGCGTTCCGCTTCCCCGAGATTACGCACATCCCCGTCGACGAACTCCGCGGTCGCCTGGATGAACTCGATGTATCGCGGCCGATCATCACCGTCTGCCATTCCGGGATGCGGGCTTATATCGCCGCCCGGATCCTGCAGCAGTCGGGTTTCGAGAACGTCCACAACCTCACCGGCGGCATGCTCATGCAACGCTTCGCCCGACCGGAGTTGTTTGAATAATTTATCCTGATCAATAAACTGGAAACCCACACCACACGATGTTTGCCGACTTCGCTCTCATCTCGGTTCTGCTGGTCATCGCGCATCTTTTACGTTCCCGACTGCGTCTCCTGCAGAATCTGTTGATCCCCGCACCCATCCTGGCGGGCTTCCTCGGATTGATCGGCGGCCCGCAACTGCTGGGCTGGCTCCCCTTCAGTCTCACCGGGGATGGCAAGATTGCGATGGAGCGTTATCCCTACGAACTGATCGCGATTCTGTTTGCGACCCTCTTTCTCGGGCATCAACCCCACCGTCCCACGCTGCGAACCATGCTCCGCGATGTCGGCGATACCTGGTTCTATAACTTCGCTGCCTACATCGGACAGTTCGGCGTCGCCCTCCTGTTCGGTCTGTATGCCCTGCCTTTGATGTTTCCTGATCTCAATCCCGGCTTTGCCCTGATGATGCCCGCCGGCTTCGCGGGGGGACACGGCACTGCAGCCGCGGTCAGCGAATCCCTGCAGGCAGGTGGCTTCAATGACGCACAAAGCCTGGGCTTCACGTTTGCCACGATTGGTCTGCTGATCGGAATCTTCGGCGGTCTGACTCTGATCAACATCGCTACCCGACGGGGCTGGACGCATCTGGTCTCTTCCGCACAGGAACTGCCCGAGAGTACCCGCTCCGGTTTCCTCACTCCGGAAGAACAGACCTCAATGGGCACCAGCACTGTCAGTGCCATGTCCCTCGATCCACTTACCTGGCACTTCGCGATCGTGATGACCGCGTTCGGTGGTGCACACGGCATCGATTACCTGTTTCGGCACGTACTCGAATCCAAAATCATTCTGCCCCTGTTCGCAGTGGCGCTGCTGGTCAGTGCGGTATTACAACTGGTACTCGAACTCTGTCACATCGGCAAATATGTCGATCGTCAGGTGATGGCCCGCATTGGTTCTTCGGTCTCCGATTACCTGATTGCCTTCGCGGTCGCCTCGATCAAAATCAGCGTCGTTGTTGAATACATGGCCCCGCTGATTGTCATGTCGCTGCTCGGTTTTCTCTACGCGATCGGCATGCTCTGGTTTCTGGGTCGACACCTGTTTCACAACTTCTGGTTTGAACGCAGCATCTTCGCCTACGGCTGGATGACCGGTGTCGTCGGCATCGGTGTGCTGCTACTGCGGATTGTCGACCCGCAACTCAAATCCAAAACCCTGCAGGACTACGGCCTCGCTTTTGTTGGCATCTCACCTCTGGAGATCCTGCTGATCGTCGTCGTCCCGCCGCTCGTCGCCCGACAGATCATTCTCGCGCCTGCGATTGTCATTATCGTGATCGCTGTTGCCTGTTTCGCCCTCTCCGCTTATCTCGTCGGCTGGTACCGCACTCCACCAGGCGAACTCCGACCCGGCGAACAGGAGATCATCGACGACTTAAAGTAGTCAAAAATGCTTGCCTTTTGCGGTATTTTAGAAAGGGGCTTCCCCAATTATGCTTTCACGCATTGTCCCATGACAATGAGACACTCGCCCGGTGTCGGCTGAGTATCGATCCCAAATTCTTCTGCACATTCGTGATTACGAATCTGATCAGACAGAGTATCTGGAATCCATTTGAAGCCCAGTGTGAAAATACCTCGTTTAACACAATCTGGATAAGTGATCTCTGGAACTTTAATAATTTTGGCTGCGCCAAATTCGGAACTTTCCACATCAGCTATTGCAAACACACCGACTCCCTTATCCAGCGGGTTGATGTTTGTAAGCCACTCGGGGTCAGTTTGATTATTGGTATTAAACATAATTGATTTCTCGATATTACAATTTAATTGTTAACGTTTTTTACTGTAGATCGATCGGTCTTTGTCCAAATATTTCGTGTTTTTCGTGCCTTTCGTGGTAGCAAAAACGTACTTGCTATAACGTTCGTGGTTCACTCCCAGCCACTCAGAACAATCTTCCCAATCGTGTGCCCCGCTTCCAGGGTTTGATGCGCCCAGCGCAGGTTCTCTGCATTGATTGGAGAGCGGACCTCGTTTACCGTACATTGCAGTTTCCCCGCATCCAGCCATTCCGAGACCCGATTCAACAGGTGATGCTGCTCGATCATATCCGGCGTCGCGAACATCGAACGCGTATACATGAACTCCCAGACCATCGTTGCTGACTTGCGTTTCATCAGCGACTGATCCAGCGGCTGCTTATTATCCACCAGTAGTACAATCTTGCCCTCGGGACGCAGCAGATCGACGGCCTGATCCCAGTGCTGGTCGGTATTGTTGAACAGCGCGATGTGATCGATCTGTGTTAAACCCAGTGCTTCCACCTGCGGACGCAGCGGCTCGAAATGATTGATGACATGGTCGGCCCCGAGTTGCTTGACCCACTCAATCGACTCCGGCCGGGATGCGGTGGTGATCACTGTCAGTCCCGCCAGCTTCGCGAGTTGGATGCCGATCGAACCGACGCCGCCGGCACCGCCTGTAATCAGAATCGTCTCACCCGCATTCCCCCCTTCCACGTCAATGCCCATCCGATCGAAGAACGATTCATACGCGGTGATGGCTGTGAGGGGAATAGCGGCTGCCTGAGAAAAGTCGAGTGATTTCGGCTTCGTTCCCACAATCCGCTCGTCGATCAACTGGTACTCGGCATTGCATCCGGGGCGGGTAATGTCACCTGCATAAAACACTTCATCACCCGGCTGGAACAGTTCCACCTCCGGTCCGACCGCTTCGACGACTCCCGCTGCATCCCAGCCGAGCACTTTGGGAGCAGGTTCCTCCCCCTCTTGGGGAGCCCGGACTTTGGTATCCACCGGGTTGACGGCAATCGCTTTCACCGCAACCAGCAGGTCCCGCCCACCCGGCTTCGGTTGATCCAGTTCGACATCCATTAATGATGCGGGATCCTCAATCGGCAGATAACGGGTCAAACCAACGGCTTTCATATTTGAAACTCCCCTCGAGAGATGAATGGCAGAAATTCAAAGATTCTCACTTCATGTTCTAAGGAATACGCGAGGAAATCAAGGTGCCTGTTTCGAGTCTTTTCTGCTTTTCGTGGTGAAGGATTACAGATAACCGCTCGCGAACATCACAGAACCGGTTACAATCAAAACTGCAGGCACGGTACAGGGGATACCGCATTCATGAATTCCGAAAACAAAACAGAACGGTCTTACAGCCGGCGGCTGATGCAGCTCTCTACGATCCCGTTTCTGCTGCTGATCGCTTACTGGGTCCTGACCTGGTTCTGGGGCACGACTGAGGTGCAACAGGCTTATGTGAAGTTCAACAGCAAAGGGCTGCCTGCCAGCGCCCGCATTTATACGGATCGCCGTCCCGCAGATCTGGAGAGCAACTGGTATCTGATCGGTTATCCCTGTGCCCCCTGTCCGGGCATCGTCAGTCTGGAAGTCGATATGCGACATTGTGATATCTGTCCGGGGCCCGGCCGCCAGTATTTTTTCTGGTGCCCGGGCTATCACTCCAAAGTCCCTTTCTGGGGCAGACCGGTTGCAGGGACGTACGAGGACACCGACTAAGATTCAACGCACTTTCTTTTCGTGTTTTTCGTGACTTTCGTGGTAGTAAAAAAACGGAACCGTATCTCTCACGATAGTCGATTCCGGTTCAGAGATTGATTCCGATTCCGTTATCTTCCAGCCCCATGATTTCTCGCCAGCGGGCTTCAATCATCGCCGTATAGAGATACATGTCGGCTCCATAGTTACCCAGCGCATAACAGTCATTCACTTCCACCAGCAACGTTTCACCGGTCGAAGTGATTCCCCAGTCCATGCTACAGGCGATGGGGCAGCTCTCGAACGCATCCAGCGCAGACTGCATCCGCGTTCTGTCGGGGAAAGCCAGCGGATCACCCTGGTAATTAGCAACCGTTTTGATTGCACCGCGAAAAATGTACGCGCGCCATTCCGAAATGAATTCCACGACTTCCTGCACCAGGACTTCTGTTTCACCGTCGACCGCTGCGGAGGGGATCAGATCTTTGAACTCCTTGAAAACCTTTCCCGTAAATCGTTTATGTTCCCACAGCGGTTTCACGTGCAGTGCCCGGGTTTCCTCTTCCTTCTCGAATGGTTGGCGCACTTCTTCCAGTGTCGAAATCCAGAAGTCGCGACCGATCCACTCTTTCAGACAGTCAGGCAGATCCTGCAGGTCCGGTAACGGACGCTGGGCCCGCTTGATTGCAGAACGCACCGTTCCCACGCCACCCGCAACGATGGTTTCATCGGGAAAAGACAGCAGCCCTCGATCCAGGGCGCCATCAAATAATGAGGGCGCATCAAACCGGGTGACTTCGTAACCCCGTTCCCAAAACGTATACGCGATTCGCTCCAGGTTCAGATAATTCGGATCCCCCTTTTGTGCCTGTTGCACATACGCCCGCATTGTGTTCTCCCGGTCAAATTACATGTGATTCGATTTGATGTATCCAGCATAATTCATTGCTCATCAGCTCACGTGTCCAAATCGACCAAAACCACCTTTGTCTCTCAAGGTACTTTCATGATGATGAAACACGACATACTGGTACTTGACGATCAGCCTCGCGATTTGACTGGCGACTAACTGGGCTGACAGACTTTGAACACTCTGTTGTTCCCACACAGCGACTGCAGAAGCGATAAGATCCAGGAGGTCTTCGATCAATGCGAGGCCATCCTCCTCGGTTCTTTTGGGCCATGTGAGCAAGTATTCTCTTAATGGTTGATCGACTGAAGATTGCAGGCGAGTCAGAAATTTATGCTCATTCACCTCATCTGGATTACAGCGTTCTGAGAAAATATTCAGCGTGACAGCGATGACTGTTTCAGAGGGGAAATCTTCCGTAGAACACACCCAGAAATCAATCGCGTCCAGCAATAACCTTTCCGTCAGGTAGATTCTACGATCCCAGATTTGTTCTTCATGTTGAGATCTGACTCGATATTGGAGTGTCATCTTGTCTGTTCCTGTTCTCAATCAGAAAAGACGACACCGGCGAAAGAAATCAGGTTCAGTATTACGAGATCAATTCTGTTCGTGTCTTTCGCGCCTTTCGTGGTAGAATCAAACAAACTCCCCCCAGACCAGAGAGGCCCACCATGACCACCGAACTGAAAATCAACCCGCTCCTCGCTGCAACCCCCGAAATCGGTCGCTGGCTCTGGGCTCTCGCTGAAGTCCGCCAGCAGACACGCCGCGTGGTCGCCGACATCGATCAACGCCTGCTCGACTGGCGTGGCTCTGATGGTGCTGAGAATTCCGTCGGCTCCCTGTTGTATCACATCGCCCTCGTCGAAATGTCCTGGCTCTATCTCGACCTCCTGCAGCAGGAGTTTCCACCTGAGGTCAACGATCTTTTTCCCTTTCCGATGGCGGACGACGCCGGCAAAGTCAGTCACGTTTCCGGCGTCACTCTGCAAGAACACCTGCACCGGCTCACGACCACACGCGAAATCACACTTTCCCGATTTCAACCGATGACCCCCGACGAATGGCACCGGCTCCGACCTCCCATCAATGACCAGCCTTACGAAACCACTCCCGAATGGGCCGTCTTCCACCTCATCGAACACGAAGCCGGCCACGCCTTCCAGATCTCCTCCCTCAAAGCCCGCTGGCAACGACTGGTTAGTAATTAAATAGTGCACCTGGTGTCTTTTATTGTAAAATGTATTTAAAGAAGTCAGAGTCTGACACATCACATCCCTTTAAGAACAGTTCTAGTCGTGGGAGTGTCAGCCAGTTGCCCCGATAACATTTGATCTGGCGATCATCATGGGCAAGTATTTTCAAATAAAGCCTGAAAGAATCACTCCCTTACATTATGTGCGATGGGGATGCATTCTCATCTTTCTTCTGTTGTTGTTTCATGGGATCAAAAGTTCGTTTCAAAGGAAAGTCAGAGATGAGTTTGTTCTACGGCTAAAGTATACAACTCATGCAGAACTGACCTTTCAACGAAAACCACTGATTCCAGTGTCTGTCAAAGGATCTAATGAGCTTCCAGACTGGCTTCACTCTCAAGAACTCAAAGAGGTTCGATTCAAATTTATATATAATTCAACATCTAGTGATACACTGCGAGGGATTGATGTTTTTCCCAGCCTGACTCATCTGGATCTTTCTTTCAGCCGCTTCTCGGGTGATGCACTCGTCTACCTGTCAGATCTTACTCAATTGGATCAGTTAACGCTTTGCGATACGAACATAGAAGACGCTGAACTGGCTTATCTGAAAAATATGAGGAATCTCCGGATCTTGAATCTGCATGACAACCTGATTACAGATAAAGGGCTGGTTCATTTAAAAGGATTGACGAATCTGGAGCGTCTCATTCTCAGCGAAACGGAAATTTCTGATGTAGGTCTCATCCATCTGTCGGAACTCAAAAATTTACGTAATCTCTCTCTCGCAAAAACTGCGATTACCGGCAAGGGGCTGGTACATTTAAAGGGCTTGAAAAACCTAACCATTCTCAATCTGAATAATACCAGCGTAACAGATGCTGCCCTTTCTAATCTGAATGGGCTCAGTCAATTGCAGGGACTGTATCTCGATGGCACGAATGTTACAGAAAACGAGCAACACATCTGGCGAATCGCATTAGAACTGAGAGCAAAGAAAAATGAGGGAAAAGAGATACTGGTTAAACCTCGTTTTTCTTCGCCTCTGCCAGAACTTTCCCATTAGTATTGAAATGACCTGCCTCACAAAAGGTAGTCGAGCGATATTCTCCCGCTTCATTCCACATCTTCAACCTTACCCAGCGCTGCTCCCACACCACCGATGATCGCACCCGCAGTCGCTCCCAGTCCGATCGGCACGCCAAACGCATACAGGGCCACCGGGTGAGTCGTCGTCATCACCCTTTCATTTTCAATCAGATGCCCATTCGCTCTCTGTTCCACTTTGACGGAACCGGCCCAGCCCGCGGGGGCAAACGGACTGTAAGCGAGCGAGAACCAGAGCAGCAGCAGCGAGCCTCCCAGCATCAGCCCCGCGAATCCACCGGCGCAACCAAAGAACGCGATCGAAGAAAGCACACCGCTCCGTTTGCCAACCGTCTTCCATTTCCCCGATTCCGGCGTCGCCAGATCTGCGGACTCAGCATCAGCATCTGCGGTCGTCTGTTCACCGGCGGTCTTTGTTTGTGTCGCCCGCTTTCGGGTGACTGCTCCTGTCAGCGCGAGTCCCACGCCTACCCACCAGCCGCAATGCATCCACCAGCGATACAGTTCCAGAGACGCAGCACGCTGATTGTCAGAACCGATTTCCTGAATCAGAAAGGCCCCCAGTCCAAACAGATTCGCAAAAACCAGCCCGCCAGCAGCCATCGCCAGCAACAGTCCATAGCCCTGTGCGAGTCGTTTCCCCAGCGTCAACAGCATCGGCATTTCTCCACTCCAGAAACAAGGGCAGGGTACGTAAGAATAGTGTTGTCTGCACTGCTTTCAACATTCACAACGCGGGAGAGAACCCCGGAGATCAACTTTTTCGTGTCTTTCGTACTTTTCGTGGTAGAAAGATAATAGGTCAGGTTTCTTCGGTGCGGGATCAGCCGGAGCAGATCATACCATGCACTTTAGAGAAATCCTGCTTAGCTAGATCCTGCTCTCGGATCCAGAATAATAAACTACCAAAATCGCTCCAGCACCAGTTGAATTGATTATCACTCCCTAAATCCAGTAGTAACCGCCAGTCTTTTTTTTGTCTGTTGGTGACTGGTTTTTCAGGATCTTGACGGAAATGAAGCACGCTCTCTCCTTTGGCTTTTGCTTTCATGGCCAGATGGCAACTTTCACGACAGTCTCCATCAAAACGGTCGTCATAATCTCCAAGCAACTGGTGATTGGTTTTAAAAAAAGGATAGATAAACCCGGTAATCAGATTCTCAAGCTCTTCTGTTTCACAGTCATCTGCTGCTTCATAGAGTGTATCCAGAGCCCGGCTATTTAAGGAATACATAGGCTTGAAACGGAGCGATGCTTCAGGGTCAGGCCGATAAATTTCCGCAGCTGGCCTGAAGTATCCTTTCCGGGTGATTGCTTTCGGAATTTTCCGCTCTAAAAAATCTGGAAAGGAACAGCGTTGCACCGGTTTTCTCTCAGAAGGCGAAAAGGTCACTTGAAAACCGTGCGTCATCCAGTCAGTCCGCAGCGAATAATGTTCTTCCCACATTCCCAGGCTGTCATACCAGAACCAGAGCCAGCCTTTTGCCGGCAGGATCGAACGGGGAATATGTTTTGCCGGCAGGTCACTTAAGCGAATTTGAGCCAGGAAGTGTAACGGTCGTCCCGCAGGTTCGTAGGGCCAGTCTTCAGGATCATGCAGGTCAGGCTCGCCACCAAACTTGGAACGACCGGCAGGTAGCTTGCGTTTCACTGGTTTACCCGGTACCAGATCGATGGCTGGCAACAAACCGTCCAGTATCTTATCCTGGAATTCTTCCAGATGATAGCGTTTAATTCCACGAAGAATTTCCGGTCGGGATTTTTTCATGTCTCATTCCCACTTCTGTTCGTATGCTTTCGTGCTCTTCGTGGTAGTAAAAAAAGCGATTCCCGGCTACCTTCACAAAGGCCAGTCTGTCTCATATTTTCACCTTATTTCTGCTTTGGGGCGGGAAGCGCTTCATAAGCATTGCCGATGTCCACAATTTGCCCATTCTGTAATCGAAGCCCAATACCCTCTAACGGATCCCACTTACCAAACAGTTCGATGCCAATCTGAACTTGACCATCAATGACAGGGTGAATGAGAATCTGAGAAAAATCAGTGATCTCATCCAGTTCTGTTCCGTCAACGATGGGAGGTAGCTCTTCTTCGATATTCTCCAGGCTACCGTAGAGCGCAGCCGCATGTTGGTACGCTTCCTTGTTGACTGAATACCACTTTTGATAATCCTGATAAATGGCTTCGCGGACCACAGCGTGAATGGCTTTTTCATTTGTTACGAAATCATCCAGCGCCTGCTGTTGTTCTGGAGTGATACCGTTTTTTTGGGCTTCGCAAATCTCAATAGCGACGGTGCGAAGTGGTTTTGGTTCGTCATTTCCCAGTGTGCCGTAAAAATATCGCAGCTCGACAACTTTGATTTTTGAATGATCGAAGTTTTCAGGACTCGCCTCCCAGGCTGCAATTTCATCGTGATCGGTCAATTCCAGCATCGAAGGTTCATCCACGGCTTCCACCTGTGGTGGTACTTCTCCGCCGCAACCCGCAGCCGTTACTATCAGCATGAAAACAAAAATTAAGTACTGAATCCGATTCACTGATTCCTTCTCCGGCTTAAATCCTGGACTCCCTTTTTTCGTGTCTTTAGTGCCTTTCGTGGTAGCAAAAAAAACATTTCGCGGTCCCCCCTACAGAGGCCAGTCCCCTCCAATGCACTCCCGCTGAATCGCTGTCAGCTGTTTAATTCCCAGCGTCGCCAGTTCCAGCTGTGCGTCCAGCATTCCCCGATTGAACACGAGCCCTTCCGCCGTTCCCTGAACTTCCACGAAGTCGCCGCCACCCGTCATCACCACGTTCATATCCACGCCCGCGGTGCTGTCTTCCACGTAATCCAGGTCGAGTACCGGCTCGCCCTCCACCACGCCCACGCTCACCGCGGCCACGCTGTTTGTGAATACCTTCTTGGGATCAAAGACTTCCCCCTCGGCCAGTTCGCACGTTTCCGGAATCGCCAGCACCGTATCCAGCAGCGCCAGGAACCCGCCTGTGATACTCAGCGTCCGCGTTCCCCCGTCCGCCTGCAGCACATCGCAGTCCACGGTAATCGTTCGCGGCCCCAGTGCTTCAAAGTCGACCACGGCCCGCAGGCTCCGACCGATCAGTCGCTGAATCTCGCTCGAGCGTCCGTCCGCCCGCCGCTGTTTGCGCGGTGACGTACTGCCCGGCAGCATGTTGTATTCCGCGGTCACCCAGCCGCTCGGGTTCTCGTCGTTCTTCTTCCACGGTGGCACACTGTTATCCAGGCTCGCTGTACAGAGTACGACAGTGTCTCCCGCAGAGATCAGAATGCTGCCGGGGGTCGCTTTCGTATACCGGCGTTCGACTTTGATGGGACGGAGTTGATCGGTCTGGCGAGAATCGTGTCGCATGGAAGAATCCTGTCTGCTTGAAGTGTCATTGTAATCGGTGTTCAGCTGAAATTTTCGCTAAAGTTACCACGCTTTGACCGCAGATTTCAATGCAAGATCTCACGCTTTCCGATAAGATAGACGTCATACTCAAACCACGTTCAATTTAGGAAGCGTCTCTCTTGCTGATCTCGGAAATATTTCACTCACCCCAGGGCGAAGGGAACTGGATCGGGGTTCCCTCGATTTTCATTCGGACCAGTGGCTGCAATCTCCGCTGCTGGTTCTGCGATACCCCGTACACCTCCTGGAATCCCGAGGGCGAAAAAATGTCCGTCGATCAGATCCTGGAACACATCAAGCAGTACGACTGCGAACACGTCGTCGTTACCGGCGGCGAACCGATGCTGAGCCACGAAATCGAATCGCTCACCCAAAGGCTCCACGCGGACGGCAAGATCATCACCATCGAAACCGCAGGCACCATCCTCAGCGATGTTCACGCCGACCTGATGTCGATCAGTCCCAAGCTCTCGAACTCAACGCCCGTCGACAACCCCGAGTGGGCACACCGTCACGACGCCCGCCGCGATCAGCCTACCGTCATTCACGAACTGATCAAACGCCATCCCTACCAGATCAAGTTCGTCGTCGATCATCGGGAAGACCTCAGCGAGATCGAGGATTATCTAAAGCGCTACCCCGAAATCAACCGCGAAAATGTGTACCTGATGCCCCAGGGCACCACCGCCGAGATGCTCGCCGAACGCATGCCCTGGATCGAAGAGATCGCGAAACAGCTCGGCTGTCAGGTCACCCGCCGGATGCACATCGAACTCTGGGGCAACGTCCGCGGGAAATAATTTCCGCGCCCACAACTTCAACCGTGAAAGATTGCGGCCCGTGCCTGCTTGACCCGTTCGACGGCTGCCTCAGGCGTCTTACCCAGTGCCGTCAGGTGTCCCATCTTGCGACCAATTCGCGATTCCCGTTTGCCGTACAGATGCACTTTCACATCGGGGAACTGCTTGAGCGCACTCCAGTCGGGCGGACCCGGCTCCCAGTGATCGCCCAGCAGATTCGCCATCGCCGCCGGTCCCAGTGATTGAGTCGAACCCAGCGGCAGTCCGCAGATCGCCCGCACCTGCTGCTCGAACTGACACGACACGTGTCCGTCAATCGTCAGGTGCCCCGAGTTATGAGGCCGCGGTGCAATCTCGTTGATCATCAACCGCTCGTCTGCGGTCAGAAAGAATTCGACGCACAGCACGCCCACCACATCCAGCCGCTCAAATACGGCCCGCGTGATCTCAACCGCTTCTGTGTTTACCTTCTCACTCTGCCCGGACGGAAACACCGAGATATCCAGAATGTGATTCGCGTGATCGTTCTTCATCGGGCCATACCAGGCGAACTCGCCGTCCAGTCCGCGCACGCCCACCACCGACAGCTCGCACGTGTAATCGATGAACGCTTCCAGGATCGTCTCGTCCGCACCGACTTCCTTCCACGCCGACTCTGCTTCCTCGCGCGCGTCGATCTTCACCTGCCCCTTGCCGTCATAGCCGGACGTCGCCGACTTCAGCACCGCCGGGCACCCCAGTTCGTCAATCGCCGCTTTCAGTTCCTCCACCGACTTCACCACCTTGAAAGGCGTCACCGGAATCCCCGCGTCCCGCAGGTCCGACTTTTCCCGGATTCGGTTCTGGGCCACATGCAGCACATGCGCGCCCGGACGTACCGGCGCATATTGTGAAGCGGCATCGGTCGTCACCGACAGCACGTTCTCGAATTCAAACGAGATCACATCCACGTTCTTCGCGAACTCCGCGACCGCGTTCAGATCGTCATACTCGGCGACCACTTCCTTATCGGCCACCTGGCCGGTCGGCGTCAGGCGCTCGGGAGAAAAGACGTGCACGTTATAACCCAGTCGGCGGGCTTCGATGGCGAACATCCGGCCCAGCTGGCCGCTGCCCAGCATGCCCAGGGTCGCTCCGGGGGGAATCAGCTCACTCATAGTTCTGAATTTTCCAGTACGCTGTCGGTCTGATTCTGACAGAATTCCTTCATCTTCTCCCGCAGCTCAGGCCGCGAGTTACCCAGGATCCGAATCGCCAAAAGCGCCGCGTTCTTCGCCCCTGATTCTCCAATCGCCAGCGTCCCTACCGGCACACCTCCCGGCATCTGGACAATCGACAGCAGCGAATCCAGCCCCTGCAGGGCCCGGCTCTTCACCGGCACGCCCAGTACGGGCAGTACGGTCTGCGCCGCAACCATCCCCGGGAGATGCGCTGCACCCCCGGCACCCGCGATGATCACTTCGATCCCCCGTTCCTCCGCGGTCTTGGCGTATTCGTTCATCCAGTCAGGAGTCCGATGAGCCGAGACCACGCGGCACTCATGCGCCACGCCGAACTGCTCCAGCAGCGCGGCCCCTTCCCTCATCGTATCCCAGTCGGATTGACTACCCATGATCACGCCCACCAGCGGGGGACTCTGTTCTGACATAATGGAACCTTCGTATTCGAGATGATACGCCACCCACAGGGCAGCGAATTTCTAAGTAAGCTTGTGTTATTCGGCTTGGAAGTGGACCCGATAATAATCAATTTTCTCACCCGGTTGGAGTCTGCCATCCCCTTTTTTTACCCCCTCTTTCCGACAAGTGCGTGTTCGTTTGACTTTCTGACCCCGCTGGTCTAGTGTGAAGAGCGATTAATCCATTCCCAGTTGTGACATTTTGAAAGGATCTTCTTATGGCACGCCCTGTAACGCTATTCACCGGACAATGGGCCGACCTCCCGATTGAAGAAATGTGCAAAAAAGCCCAGGAATTCGGCTATGACGGTCTGGAACTGGCCTGCTGGGGAGACCATTTCGAAGTCGACAAAGCACTCTCCGACGACACCTACTGCAACCGCAAACGGGAACTGCTCGAAAAATACGACCTGCAGCTCTTCTCTATCTCCAACCACCTCGTCGGACAGGCCGTCCTCGATAACATCGATCAAAGGCACCAGGCCATCCTCCCCGAATACGTCTGGGGTGACGGCGATCCCGCCGGGGTCAACGAACGCGCCATCGAGGAAATGAAGAACACCGCTCGCGCCGCTCAGAAGCTCGGCGTCAGCGTGGTCAACGGCTTCACCGGTTCCAGCATCTGGCATCTGCTCTACGACTTCCCGCCCACACCACGGGAAATGATCGACGCCGGCTACCAGCTCCTCGCCGATCGCTGGAATCCGATTCTCGACGTCTTCCAGGAATGCGGCATCAAGTTCGCCCTCGAAGTACATCCCACGGAAATCGCCTTCGACATCTACTCCGCTGAAGCCACCCTCAAGGCCCTCGACAACCGCGAAGAGTTCGGCTTCAACTTCGACCCCAGCCACCTCATCTGGCAGGGCGTTGATCCGGTTGAGTTCATCCGCTACTTCCCCGATCGCATCTATCATGCTCACATGAAAGACGCCTCGGTCACCCTCAACGGTCGCACCGGCATCCTGACCAGTCACCTCCCGTTCGGCGATCAGCGTCGCGGCTGGGACTTCCGCAGCGTCGGCCGCGGTGGCGTCCGCTTCGAAGAAATCATCCGCGCCCTCAACGACATCGGTTACGCCGGCCCCCTCTCCATCGAATGGGAAGACATGGGCATGAACCGCGAAATGGGCGCCCGCGAAGCCTGCCAGTTCACCAAGAACGTCGACTTCGCCCCCTCCGACATCGCCTTCGACGGCGCCTTCGGAGACTGATACCAGAACAGAGCTTCGGTTAGATCTGCTCAAGCAAAACAGGGAGTGCGAATGTCGTACTCCCTGTTTTCGCGCGCATGGAATCATTAAAAACCTCCTGACTATCACCAAACTCCGGGAGGCACTGTTGGCTCGCCCAACAGTGACGATCGAACCCACTTCTCCCACAACAAACCACTGAACCTCCACCACCTCTAAGTGCTCAAACTGACCTTGATCCCCTCTCCCCGTTGAATATTTTATTGCAATTGTGCTTCGCGCGCGAGGCGGACGATGCGTGTACTGGAACACGACGCTTAAGTGACTCAGATCCACCTGAATCGCCGTCGATTTTTCCCGTTTTTCACCAGAACAAAATGAACCGGTTCCCGTTGTCCCGTATGATTTCAAATCATTTCGCAGCACATTCAACCAGACTCGCCACCCACTCACTGCAAACTCACCACCACTCACAGCACAATTGAAGCAGAAACCCCTTGACCTCCCCCCGCCATTCACGATGATCTCCTTCATCAGCAAACGCCTCACATTCAAAACGCCTGGTACTTTCAACCATATAGGGGCGGCCCCATGTGTTCGCCCGCCGGTAAAAACACCACCAACCCAGGAAAACAAAGATGAACTTAAACCTCCTCATGCAAACGGTAAGCACCCCCCGCATGCACCCCATCAATAACCTTGATCAGGAATACCGGTTCCGCATCGAAATCTGGAAAGAGCAGGGGACTTCACAATACTTTGCCACAGTCGAACGATCCTTTTATTGCGATCTGCATGTCCTCTCGGACAACACGACTGCCACCGAGATGATCCGCTCAGTCGAAGAGCTGGTAGAGACGGAAGCAGAATTCTTCGACAGCGAACAACACGCCCTGGACAACGCACTCACAAAACTGAGTCACTTTTATGAACCGTTCTAATCTTCACCAGCAATCAAGGGTAGCCCCGAATGCAATTCGGGGTGAGCGCAGCGAACAGGAAACTGACAGAGCACTCCTCCGAACGCTCCCTCAAAAATCCCCACCTGAAAAAAACGGGTGCCATGTGTCCGGTCTAAATACTTGCCCAACAGTGATAAGAGAACCATATACCGCGGCCCCATGTGTCCGCCCGCCAGGGAGAACACCCCGACCACAAAACCAGCCATTCTACCCGATCGCCTCTGCCACACAGAGATGAAAACTGGTAAGCTGATCAATGAGCAGGCTTTCTATTTACAAATTGAATTTACGGTAAAGGTTACACAACGATGATCAGGCAGCAGCCGGGTGATCTGCTCGAGATCGAGCATGACGGAAACTATTATTACATTGTTGTCTTAACCAGAATTACAATGTTCGGCGGGAATATCGTTTTTGCCTGGCACAATGACGGCCAGCGGCGGGACCTGGAAAGCCTGCAGACCGACCGCACCGGCTTCAATGCCTGCACGGACCTGATCGAGCCGAAGCGCGAGGGAAAGGTAACCAGAATACATCGCTTCTCTGACACTTCTGATTTCTGGCTCACGAAATACGCTAAGGGGGCAAACGTATTCAGGAAAGGTGAGAAAGCCCGACTCTGGTTTCTCTATGAAATCAGTGATCTTACAAAAGAAATTGGACGGTACGAAAAGCTCCCTGACGAATATCGGTCAGCGATGGATAAGATGACTTCCAGTTTCGGTTTCATCGCCAGCAAGATCATGGCTCGATACACGCCAGATCAGAATGAACGCCTTTAAGATAAGAGAGTCAACACGGCACCCTCAGTCAGGCTTCAGTTAGCCAACCACCAGAACAACTCGAATGCCACAGTTGGCTTGCCCAACTGTGCCAATCAGATCCATCTCTCCCACGTCAAACGGGTAGCCCCGAATGCAATTCGGGGTGAGCGCAGCGAACAGGAAACTGACAGGGCACTCATCCAAACGCTCCCTCGAAAATCCCCACCTCCAGACAAATTGACATCACACCCCCAGCCCCGCATAATCAAATCCAGATATCACCCACCAGCCGCAACCCTCCCGCAGAGCAAACACTCATGCCCACACGCCTCGCACTCCTCATCTGCCTCCTGGTTATCACCGCCACCAACTCCCTCCCCGCCGCACCACCAGCAGAAACCTACGGCCCCGCACTGACTCCCATAAAGCTCAACGGCATCGGCGCCTGCCAGGCCGTCGCCGTGGCCGGCAACCGCCTCTATGCCACCGGGCGCGGCAAGTTCCACGTGCTCGACATCACCCAGCCCGAAAAACCGGTCCCGCTCGGCGAACTCTCCGGCCTGGGCAACACCCGCCAGCTCTTTATCAAAGACAACATCGCCTATATCACCGCCCGCCAGGATGGTCTCTGGCTCGTCGATATCTCCGCTGCGAACAAACCACAACTGCTGAGCCACTACGACACCGTCGAAATGGCCACCGGCATCAGTGTCTCCGGCTCTCTGGCCTTCGTCGCCACGCGACAGTACGGCGTCGAGATCATCGACGTCTCCAACCCCCGCGCCCCGCAACATGTCAGCATGCTGAAAACGGGCGAAGCCCAGTCCTGCTGGTCCCGCGACGGCATCCTCTATATCGGCGACTGGGCGCCCCGGAAACTCGTCATCGCCGACGTCCGCAACCCGCGCCAGCCCACCATCATCAGTGAAGCCCCCCTCGACGGTTTTGGTGACGGCGGCTGTCTCCGTGGCAACTATTGCTTCGCCGCCACCGGACACCATTCACAGGGGAGCCGCGATGACGGCCAAGGGCACGGACTCGAAATCTTCAATGTCGCCGATCCCAAACAGCCGACGTTCGTCTCCCGCGTCAAGTTCCCGGCCTCCTATCACATCACGAACGACATGTGGACCGCCCGCGTCGCCGGCGATCACTGTGTCGTCGCCGACACCTGGAACGGACTCTTCGTCGTCAACATTCACGACATCAAGCAACCGCAGATCGTCGCCCACGCCATCCTGCCACCAAAGTCAAAGAGTGACAACACCCCCGACCCCGTCGGCGGCATCGCCCTCGGCAAGGGAGTGATCTACGCCGCCGGCATCTTCACCGGACTCTACGTCGTCCCCGCGCCCGGCCTCGCCACTCCGGTCATCCCCGAACAGGACCGGGCACCCGAACTGAAACCCGCTTCAGGCCAGGCCGGCGATCCCCGTTTCCTCACCTACCAGCCCGGCGGTCAGGTCCGCTCTGCGACCGTCGTGGGCGACATCGCCTGGGCCGCCTGCGGCAGTGCCGGCATTCATGCGGTGCGGCTTGGCAAAACCCTGGAGCCGGTCAGCGTGACCAAAGGGAAAGGCGAAGTCATGCACCTGGCCGTCTCCGGTTCGCGACTCTACGCCGCCGAGAACGACGCCGGGCTCGCCATCTACGACATCGGCCCCGAATGGAAACTGACCGAAATCGGTCGCCTCCAGTTGAAGAACCGCAATGTGAAACAGGTCGCCTGTCCCGCCCCCGGGCGGTTCGCCTTATACCACTGGGGCAGCTCCGCCGTCGAAATCGCCGACCTCCAGGATCCCGCCCACCCCAAAGTCGTCTTGAAAGATTCCCAGGTCGGCCTGTTCTACGGCGATCAGCTGGTCCCCGAACTGCTGGGGGGCCGTTACCTGGTCGCCTACTGGCACCGCAGCGGACCGGCCTGGTACGACGTCTCCGGCGAGAAACCCGTTTACCAGGGCAACACCCCCGACGAGCGGCGTTACAGCTTTACCGACGGCGTCTGTCTGCTGGATGACAAACTGCTGCTCATCAAACACGGCAAGCTGCAACTGTTAAATCCCGGCGACCAGCGCGAAGTCAGCCAGCTGCCCGCCATCACAGTGCCCGGCCATAGTCTCCGCGGCCGCCCCACCACCAACGGCAAACAACTGGCCCTCTCCCGCCGCCCCGATCAGAAGGTCGAACTCTTCGACATCACCGACATCCAGCACCCCAAACCCCTCCGCGAATATGATCTAAAAGGCCACCCCGGCGCCTGCCGCTTCTGGAACAACCAACTCCTGATCCCCGCTGGCTACCAGGGGTTGTTGCTCGAACGAAAAGCGAAGCCCTGAGTAAGACAAGATGAACCCAACCAACAGCCAGGCAACGGATCTGGTTTTTGGGGGGACTTACCAACCGGAAAGACCAATCAGCCGCAGAGCGTTAGACGCGGTTGAAACGATCCTAGCAGATGGCACACGCACCTCACCACCAGTACTCAGCAACCCCCCACCAACCCTGAGCGGCAAGGCACTAACCGCTGGGAAAAGCAGCAACAGAAGCAACTGGCAATTAATCAAAACGCCGCGACGAGGCTGAGCGAACAGAACCCCTATTAAGTGATTTTCTGGTTCTCCATCAACACTCTGACTCTTATTGATTCTGTTTTCTTTTAAAAGCATTGAGATCGTGATTGAAAAAAAAGCTTCGCTACCTGATACTGGAATTCAGTGGTGGCCATGTGCTACGTGGACGAAATGCTTCCTGGATATAGTAGTGTTTGATCATTTATTTAAGGTGTTCAATGTCGCAAACAGATACGGAAATGGTCTTCCTTAAATGTGGGAAATGCAACCGTAACTTGCGTGTTGCGTCGACACTGTCGGGACGGAGAGTTCGATGCCCAAAATGTAAGGCACCTCTTCAGGTACCAGCGCTTGATTCAAGTTCAGATTCTGAGAATGAATACTTTCCAGATTGGCTCAAGTTGATTGTGGCTCTACCAATCGTTCTCTTATTTTTTGGAGTAATGAGTATTGCTATTGGTAAGAATCTAGCCATTTTCCTCTTCTTACTTACAGGTGGATTAACGGTATTGATCTGGAAAAGAGAGTTCGTATCGTCACAGATTGAAAAGTGGCAGCAGGAATCCCAAATTGAAGCATCAATTAAACAGAAAGAGTCACAAAATAAGACGAAAGAAATTCAAAAACCAGTTCCTGAACCAAGACCCAGCCCTACGACTAACAGTGAAGCAGCAGTTGACATTGATCATCTTTTCGAAATTCAAGAACGAAGTAACTCTTCTACGGACGTAGTAAGAGTCTCCCAGACTTCTCAAGTGAAAGGTATTAAAAAAGTATCCCGTTGGTTTTCTGGTCCGTCAGAAGATGACGTTGTATTTTACGGTCCCGGTTCAAGTTCAATTGTCGATGACAAGCTTCTCGACAGTGCTTTAATCTATTTTGTTTCAGGGACTCTTAATCAGCCATATGATTCATCTTTAATAGAAACGGGCTTGCCCGTAGCAAAATCTGGGAGAGGTGCATATCAGTTGCCATATTGGCCCAGTTATAGGCAATGCTCCCCGGAACAGCGTCGGAATTACCTCAATTGGCTAACCAGCGGAAGAAGAGACCCTTTTGTAGAACTGGGTTACGTCTTTATCTATTTCTATGGCCTGGAACGACGTATTGTAGTTGACCGCCAGGATTCACTAGCAGTAATCAAAGAGCTTCTTCGATTATTTCCAATCTACAAATCTTCCAGATCATTCCAGCGTTATTGTTCAAGTTTGCTTTGGATGTCTGCTCTACTTGCTTCAGATGTCAGAGAGCTTACTGACGAAATTCTTAAACAAATAATTGATGCAACTGAATTCTGGAGTGAAGCAAACCTGTCTGCGCTGTTGTCGATTTATCAGAAACAGAATTTACCTTTACCACCTGATGTGGCATTTCTAGTGACAGAACATGATTCTCGATCACCTCGAAGTGTAGTTTTCAAACGTCACCCTGAGAAATTTCGAGAATTATTCAATTCTCGATTTTCCGAAATGTATCAATCTGGTTTTAGACTCAAAACATCAAAGCGGGATTATTATTTCGATTATCGACCAGCAAGTGAATCTCTTTCGGGGATCAGCAGCGGTATCTGCAGGAATCGAATTTTGCTTCCAAATACGCTCGGGATTCCGTCTCAGTTTAAACCACTGATACAGATCTGGTCAGCCGTGATCGATGACTTGAAAGCTTTTGATCGCGTCCAGAAAAAGTATAGTGGCGATGAAGTATTAACTGCAGATGTATATGAAGCTTTACCAGTCGAACTGCGAAATGATGATCATCCAGATTTCGATACCTGGTATCAGATTATAGATAAGTTTACCGATGAAAGCGGGATGTCTTTTATTCCCATTTCAGAACTGGCAAATGCCCGAGGAATTGCTGAGCGTTCAAGACTGACCAAAAAACAATCACAACAAATTTTAACTACAGCTGATTGTATGGACTTATGCCTGGAGCCCGATTCTAGAGAAACTGGCCAGAACTATCGCTGGGATGAGCATGTGAGCGTCTTTCCTAAAGAGGAAGAGGAGAGTGAAGAAGATCTGAAATCATATCACGCTGCATCCATTCTTCTTCGGCTTGGAATGTCTATTGCGGCTGCAGATGGAACAGTGGATGAGGAAGAACTGGAGATGATTACTGCTCATCTCGAGCAGCAGTTTAATTTGTCACCACAGGAATCCGTCCGTCTGGAACATCTCGCTTTGTTGCTCTCTCGTCATCCTGTAGACGATACCAGCCTGGCAAGGAAACTGCATGAACTGCCTGAAGATCAGCGGAATGTTATCGGAGATCTCTTGGTGGGGATTGCATCCGCAGACGATATTATTACTCCTGATGAAACGAAGGCTCTGAAGAAGGCATTTAGAAATCTCAAACTAGATCCTGACCGAATTGACCGGCTCACCGAGGGTGTTGTCAGTGTCGAAAATGATTCTTCAACGGAAACTGAACTTGTGCTGAACCATGATCGAATACGTGAAATCATGGCTGAGACATCAAAAGTATCAGAGTTTCTGCATACGGTGATGGTGGAAGATGAGGCAGATGAGATTGAACCGATTAACTCTTCAGAAGTGATTGAACAGGAAGTTGAACAGAAGTCTGATTCTGGCACTGAGGTGAGGCAATCTGACGAAGCTGAAGTTACAGTACATTTCGAATCAGCTGACGATTCTGATGTCGATTGTGATGGGTTAGATGCTAGATACCATGCCTTTTTAAAAGAGCTGCTGTCTCGCAATCACTGGCAACTTTCAGAGCTTGAAACGCAAGCAAGAACAGACGGTTTGATGTTAATGGGAGCTATAGAAGCAATCAATGAATGGTCACTGGAGAGTTTAGGTGACTGGTTGATTGAAGAAACCGGCGACACAGTGCAGGTCTACACAGATCTCATAAATACTAATAAATCATCCTGACAATCAGCAGAGGCAATATTTGATGATACGTGCAAGAGAACGAACAGCTGTTATTCAGTCTCTCGGGGCTGGCGTTGTACCTTCTATTGGTCTTCAACACATTCAGGTGGGCCGTAAAGATGAGGTTGAGGCTGTCATCAGGGATTTACAGATTGTTGAACAAGGCGCATCGAGCATTCGCTTTATTATTGGGCGTTTTGGATCGGGAAAAACATTTTTCCTGAACCTGATTCAGAACGTGGCACTGAAACGAAAATTTGTTGTCGTTCAGGCAGACATCACAACAGATCGCAGATTACACGGCTCGGGTGGGCAGCCAAGGTCACTCTATTCAGAACTCATGAAAAATCTGGCAACCCCTTCGCGTCCAGAAGGAGGCGCTTTACCTAATCTGGTAGAACGTTGGGTCGGAGATGTGGAATACAACATTACCAGCTCTGGCGGAGATGAGGAAGACGTTGCCAAAGAGATTCAAAGGCAGCTATCTGAATTGCGTGAACTGGTGAATGGTTATGATTTTGCCAAGGTACTTTCGGCTTACTACGAAGGTTATCGAACGCAAAACGATGAACTTCAACATGCTGCATTGCGCTGGTTGAGAGCAGAGTATGGGACCAAAACTGAGGCTCGAAATGATCTCGGTGTACGGGCAATTATTGAAGATGCTGATATTTATGAATCAATGAAACTGATGTCTCAGTTCGTGCGGCTGGCAGGTTATAAAGGGCTGCTTGTTTCTCTCGACGAACTTGTAGTTTTATCACATCGATTGAACAACTCTCAGGCTAGAAATAATAACTATGAAGCAATTTTGCGGATTCTAAACGATTGTCTGCAGGGGCAAACAGAAGGTCTTTCTTTTCTGTTTGCAGGGACCGATGACTGTCTGGAGGATCGCCGCCGTGGCCTGTTCAGCTATGAAGCATTAGCAACTCGGCTGGCTTCAAATCGATTCGCCACAGAGACTCAAAAAGACCTTTCAGGGCCAGTAATTAAGCTAGATAGCCTGACTCCCGAAGACTGTTTTGTATTGTTACACAATATCCGGAATGTGTTTGCTTCAGGTGATCGCGATAAATACCTGATTCCAGATGAAGGAATCGCTGAGTATCTTCAGATGTGTAGCGAAAGAATGGGAGCGGCTTATTATCAGACTCCTCGAGATACCGTTAAAGACTTTACTGGGTTGCTGAGAGTCTTGGAGCAAAATCCGGGGACAGGGTGGGCAGATATATTAAAGCGAAAGAGTACGAACTCAAATCAACAGGTCAGTGAAACGGGGAGTGATTCTCCAGATGGCCTTTCGGAGTTCCGTCTGTGAACCATTCAAGTAGTTATGCCCTGCTGGCTGAACCGATTCAGAAAGCACTGTGGAAACTTGGCTGGGAGAGTCTTCGGCCGATCCAGGAACAGGCGATTGAGTTTATACAGAATTCGCAGAATGACTTAATCATCTCTGCTCGAACTGCATCGGGTAAAACAGAAGCTGCTTTTCTACCCGTTCTCTCAGTAATCTGTCAAAATCCTGCCAGCTCAGTTCAGGCGATCTATGTCGGTCCGCTTAAAGCACTCATCAATGATCAGTTTCGCCGTTTGGAAGAACTTTGTGAGTATGCCCAGATCCCGGTCCATCGCTGGCATGGAGATGTGTCGGCTTCCAAAAAACAGAAATTCGTGAGCAATCCAAGAGGGGTTTTGCTCATTACCCCAGAATCAATTGAATCACTTTTTGTAAATCGCTCAACAGCACTCAATAGTCTTTTTCACAGCCTTTCGTTTGTGGTCATCGACGAGATTCATGCCTTGCAGGGAACTGAAAGGGGGACCCATCTTCGCAGTCTTCTGTTTCGGGTTGACCAGTGTGCAATCAATCCGCCACGCATTGTGGGTTTATCAGCTACTATCGGGGATGAAGAGCTCAGTGCTGAATGGGTACGCCCCAATGCCACCGAGCGAGTTGATTTGATCAAGGATGATCTATCAAAAAAGTCAATCCAGTATGGCATCTTCGCCTATCAGTCATCGAAGGACGATGAAGAACAGGACTCTCAATACTCGCATGAATTATCACAGGATCTCTATAATTCATTTTCAAAGGGAAAGAATCTTATCTTTGCCAATACACGACCGGATGTCGAATGGTACACGGATGAATTGAATCATCTGGCTGCTCAAGAGGGGCGTCCTGACCAGTTCTTGATTCATCATGGTGCTCTGAGTCGTGATATTCGCGAGCATACCGAAAAGATGATGCAGGGGAAAATCCCTTTTTCCACAGTCTGTTCTGCGACACTAGAGTTAGGAATCGATATTGGAAATGTGCGTGCAGTTGGCCAGATAGGATGTCCCTGGTCAGTCAATTCGCTTGTCCAAAGATTGGGTAGAAGTGGCCGTGAGGAAGACCAGCCGCAAATTATGCGCATTTTTCTACCGGAGGATCTGTTTTCATTTACTCAACATCTGAGTGGCCAGCTTTATCCTCCACTTGTCCAGGCAATTGCACTTACCGAATTAATGCTTGAATCCTGGGTCGAACCATGCGAATCCAATTCGGGAGATTTGAGCACTCTAGTGCAGCAAATCCTCAGTGTCATTGCAGAGACAGGAGGACTTCAAGCTGCAGAATTATTTAAGCAACTTATTGTATCTGGTGCATTCCGGCATATTAATCAAACTTTGTTTGTTGATATTTTACGCCAAATCGGACAGGAAGATTTAATAGAACAGACTAAGCAAGGTGAGCTGATACTTGGCTTGAAAGGTGAAAAGATTGTTCGCTCTTATGAATTCTATTCTGCTTTCGCGACTCCTCCAGAATTTCGTGTTGTGTATCAGGGGCAAGCAATTGGCATGCTGCCTACGACATATCTTCCCTCAGAAAATCAGCATTTTCTATTAGCGGGAAAACGCTGGCAGGTAGTTGGTATCGATTACGACCGACGGGAAATTGGCGTTATACCTGCTCGAGGAAGAAAAAGACCAAAATGGGATTCACTTGGTCCCAATGTTCATCAAAAAGTTCGACAGAAGATGCGACAGGTATTAGCTGGAAATAAGCAATTTGGCTATTTAAACCCGTCAGCAAGTCAACTATTGGAACAGGCGCGAACGACATTTAGCAACGCAGATTTGATCCACAAAGATCTTTTTGCATTATCTCTCACCAAAACACTTTGGTTTACCTGGACAGGCACCAGAATTCACCAAACAATTCTGGCAATGCTTGAGAGACACAAAATAAAGTTACTAGATTATGGAGTGGCAATCGAATTAGATTTGTCTTTCAATCAAACAATAGACCTTTTACATCAACTTGCAAAAACAAAACAAGAACCCAGGGTTCTGGCTAAAATGGTGGAGCCCAAGTTTCGGCGAAAATATGACGAATATTTATCTGAGCAGCTTCTCGAATGGTCGATTGCAGAAGATGTGATCGACATTAATGGGGCTCAATCGGTAATGGTAGAACTGCTAAAGCAATTCAATTAATCAGCCCAAATCCCCTCCCCACAGTTGCCCCCAACACCAAATTCGATTCTCATAGAACCACAGCCAAAGTAATTCCCCCAGTCAGAAACCACGTGGCGACTTCCTGCTCCGTGCGTCTCTGCACCCCTGTTAATCGACGCGCCTTGAGGAACATTCTGATGCAGCTGTTACGGTTCACGTTGATCCTGTCTCTGGCCCTGGTCGCCTGCAGTTCAAACCTCTTCGCACAGCAAACCCCGAAATTCGCTCCGGTGAAACCCGCCGGCGATCCGGCCACCTTCGGTGCGAACATTCAGCGGACCATGACACTGCTGGCTACCAGCACGCCGGAACAACGCCATCGGGTCCGCATCCTGTTCTACGGCCAGTCCGTTACCCGCAATCCGTGGTGGGAAGACGTGGCGGATGACCTCCGCCAACGGTTTCCGCACGCCGACCTCGAAATCGAAAATCGTGCCATCGGCGGCTATGGCGGACCGGTCCTGATCAACACCGCCGAATTTGATCTCTACCCCTTCTACCCGGATCTGGTGATCTTTCACGTCTGGTCCGGGGTGGAAACCGGCCACCAGGAAAAAATCATCCGCCGCATCCGTGAGCGGACCACCGCCGAGGTCCTGCTCTGGACCAGTAACCTGCGCTGGCCGAGTACCGTCCCGCCGGACGGCGACCCGCAACATCCCGACGTGCTGGCCAAAGACGCGCAGGATCAGGCGATTTCCGATCTCTACTTTCGCCTGGGCCGGGAACTCAATTGCGAAGTGGCCGATGTCCGCACCGGTATGCAACGTTATCTGAAAGAAAATAACCTGGTTGTGAAAGACACCCTCCGCGACACGGTGCACCCGAACAAATTAGGGAACTTCCTCATCGCCGAGCTGGTCAAACCACATCTCCGCTATGATCCCAGCTTCCCCAATGACAAATGGAAAGACCTCGTTACCGATGTCCCCGTGAATGACCCGCGGGTTCAGCACAAAGACGACGGCTCCCTGACGCTGAAGTTTCAAGGCAACCGCATCGACGTGATCGTGGCTCCCGGTGACGCAGCGAAAGCCGACGTGCTGCTGGACGGGAAATCCCCCTCACAATTCCCCGCGCTCTACTATCACAGTCGCCCCAGCCCCACGCCCGTCGCGGGAAGGCCGGCCTTCAATCGCATCGATCATCAGAGCCCGCTGCAGGTGGAAACCTGGACCGCCCGCATCCTCGAATGCGATCTGGAAAAGGATGTGCTGCGGTACGAAGTCAGCGGTTCCAAAACGGGCCCCGACGGCACCGGCGACCACAAACAGCGTTTCGTTTCCAACTCCGGTCGCGTGGTGATCGAACCCCGTATGTGGATGGTCAACTGGTCCCTGCGTTATCGCAAACAGAGTCTGCCCAAAGATTACAAAGTCACTTGGGAAACCAGACCACTGTTCGTAGACGTCTGGCAATCCCCGGCGGTCACAGACTCATCCAAAGAATATCCCACGGTCCTCGCCCAGGGCATGAAAAACGGCGACCACAGACTGACCTTCAAGCCGCAGACCCCAGGCAAACTCCCCGTCAAAGCCTTCCGAATCTACCGACCCCCGTTGCAGGTTTCCGCTGAATAATTCTGGTGGAATCAGGAATCGGTATTGTCCTGAAGCAAGTGCTTTTCCACCCAGGAACGAAGCCGCTTGCTTTCGAACGATCCCTGGTAGGACGTTGAATTGCCTGACTTCTTAACAAAGTATCCGATCACGCTCTGCGGGAAGCGGGGGTTGAGGTGCAGCTCAAATTCATGTCGCGTTGTACCATCCACCACAGTGTACCACGAAGCGGTGTAGCGTGGATGGTTCGGAGCGTGCCCCACAGCATCAGCGATGCCCGTTGCGAAGGCCGAAATTGTTTCGGGATCCTTGAAGTGGGCAATGCGTTTTTTTCCGGATCGATCAAACACGGTGATTTGTTTGAGTTGCTCATCCTGCAACTGGTTCAGGGCTTTCAGGTTCGCCATCTCGCGCTGCATTCTGGGCAGGGCAACGCCAAAGGCCATGCCGGTGATGATGACCGCGAGCAGCCCCATCAGGCAGGCGACTCCGATCCACGCTCGACTGGTGGGCGCCGACTTGATTTGCCACACAACACCGATGATGAACCCCGGCAACGTGCCGGCGACAGCTCCCAGCCAGAAGTTCATGAACCAGAAATGGTGCAGGGAGAGCGCCAGGCAAACCGCACCTCCCACAAACTGGCAAACGATCACAATCACAATGATCCGCCAGGTGCCCTTGAGATCCGTGGCGTTGATTTGTCCGTGTTTCATGTCTTACGTCTATATCCGGGAGTAGGAAAACGCTGTCAGGATCATTAAATCTTTCTTGAGGTTCATTCCTGTATTCTACACGGTCACCCAGCAGGGGATACAGCTAATTCAGGAACCTTCAACTCGCATTGGGGAGTCTCAACCTGCACTCTTTTTACATTTCCTCGCAAATCAATCATAATGCACCCACGACATCACAACGGCTTCCGCAACCACCAACGAAAACGCGCCCATGCTTTCCGAACTCAAACTCCTCGACGCCACACTCCATCGCACGGACACCCAGACCCGCATGCCCTTTCGGTTCGGCATCGCCGTCATGACCGCGGCCCCGCACGTCTTCCTCAAGTGTCGCTATGAAATCGGCGGGCAGGTCGTCACCGGCATCGCCGCCGAGGGACTTTTGCCCCGCTGGTTCGACAAGTCCCCCGAAAAACAGGCCGATCAGGAAATCGACGAAATGCTGCAGGTCATTCGGCAGGCCGTCGCGTTCGCCCGCCAGGCGGAACCCGCGCCCGCGTTTGATTTCTGGCGACAGGTCTATCAGTCACAGGTCGCCTGGGCCGCGGAGCAGGGCTTCCCTTCATTATTGGCCCAGTTCGGCGTCACGATGGTCGAACGCACTCTGCTCGACGCACTCGCCCGGGCCGAACAGTGCAATCTGGCCACGCTGTTACGGGAGAACCGGGTCGGCCTCGATCTGGCTGCCATCCATCCCGAACTGAAAGGCCGCATGCCGGCTGAGTTCCTCCCCGCACAACCGCTCACGAAAATCATAGCCCGCCACACGGTCGGACTGTCCGATCCCCTGACCGCCGCCGACCTCACTCCCGAAAACCGCATCGACGATGGCCTGCCGCAAACGCTCGAAGACTGCATCCGCGCCTACGGACTAAAACACTTCAAACTCAAGGCCCAGGGGGATGTCGACCTCGATCTGGATCGGCTCCGCGCCGTCGCTCAGGTCATCACCGCGCATTGCGGCAACAATTACGCCTTCACGCTGGACGGCAACGAGCAGTACCGCGAGTTCCCCCGCTTCGTCGAACTCTGGGACGGCATTCAGGCCGACGCGGCTCTGTCGAACTTCTTCGAAAACCTGATCTTCATCGAGCAGCCCCTGCATCGTAGCGTGGCCCTGGACCCGGCCATCGCGCACATTGCCGACTGGGAAAACGGGCCGCCGGTGATCATTGACGAATCCGACGCCGAACTCAGCGCACTCGAACAGGCACTCCAGCTCGGCTACGCGGGGACGAGCCACAAGAACTGCAAAGGCATCCTGAAGGCAACCGCCCATCGCTGTCTGATCAATCACCGCAACGCCACCGAAAACACAAACCGCTACCAGATGAGCGGCGAAGACCTGGTGAATATCGGCCCGGTCGCCCTGCTGCAGGACCTCGCCGCCCAGGCAGCCCTGGGCATTACCTCCGTCGAACGCAACGGCCACCACTACTTCCATGGTCTGACCCCGTTCCCCAAACAAATCAGCCAACTGATTCTACAGCAGCACGGCGATCTCTACACCGAGATGGACAACGGCTTCGCCCGCGTCGACATCACCAACGGCGAACTCAACCTGACCTCCCTCAACGCCGCCCCGTTCGGTGTGGGTGTGGAAGTGCCCCTGAACGGCTTTGAAGAACTGTCACTCTGAGGACTTTTTACCAGGACTGTCCCATGTCGGAAATGGAAATAATACAAGCCCTTGAGCGACTGTTACCAACTGAAAAAATCATGAGCGATGCTCGGGATCTGATCGAGGAGTGTGAATATCAGTTTGATTTCGACGAGGATGGCCTGGTATCTATTCCTGTGGACGTTGAATTGATCTTCATCTCCAAAAGCGCCTTGTATACGCCGTTTGATGTCCATTTTGGGACCGGTTATAAGTCGATCGTGGCGGTTGGAAATGTCAGGCAGTATGATCTTCATATATCTGATCTGGCTGCAGATTATGGTTTCATCACTCTCTGGTACAATCGGGATGCTAAAATAATTACGACTGATGTTATGCAGAAACTCTTCAGGTAACTGGATGCGAAATAATTCGTGCCTTTCGTGGTAGTAATCAAATCCATCACAGTGAACCCCGTCCATGACCACCGACTATAACAAAATCGCCGAGCAGTACCGCGAAGTCAAAGGACGCCCCTGGCGGTCGCTGGTCGAAGAGTATTCGCTGCTCCAACTGATCGGCCCCGTGGCTGGCCTGAAGGTCGTCGACCTCGCCTGTGGCGAAGGCTTCTTCACCCGCAAACTCAGACAGCAGGGGGCCGCCTCAATCGTCGGTACCGATGTCTCCCACGAGATGATCAAACTGGCGACCGAGCGGGAACAGGCTGAACCGCTGGGCATCGACTACCTCGTCGAAGACGTGCGGGCAGAGGGCCCCCGGCTCGACCATGATCTCGCAGTCGCTGCCTGGTTACTCGTCTACGCGCACGACCGGGAGGAACTGGCTGCCATGTGCCGGGGCCTCGCGCGTCAGCTCAGGCCCGGAGGGCGGCTCGTCACGCTGACCACCAATCCGCAGCTCTATTTCTTCCCCGAGTTCGATTACCAGAAGTACGGCTTCCAGATTCATCTCGAAGACCAGGTACGCGAAGGCGCCCTGATCCGCTGGACGGGCCGTCTCAAAGATGGCTCCCAACTCGAAGTCGTGAACTATTACCTCCCCGAGGAAGCGTATGCCTCCGCTTTGGAAGCCGCCGGCTTTCGCGACATTGTGTTTCATTCGCTCTGTCTCTCCCCGGAAGCAGCCGACGAAGCAGATTTCTGGGCCGGCATGATCAACCAGCCCCCGGCTATCATGATCGAAGCCATTCGGGCAGAGGACACGATCTGAAATCCAGCAGTCAATGTTCAGAACCGCCGCATTGTTCTATAATCATATCAGGCGCGCAGAGTACACGCAGTAGCAAGAGTTAGGGAAAGGATTTCAGCAGTGGCAGACAGGAATGATCGGGAACGGCTTGAGGATTTCATCGCACAGTTACAGTCGCAGTCGGGACTCAATCCTCTGAAGTACGAACGCATGCTGGCCGAGTTACACGCGACTCTGCCGTTGGACGGACACGACTCCGAGGGCCGCCGACAGATCGCCTTTTTCGATGCAAAGCAGTACGACCTCCATTCATTTTCCGCACGAAACGACGACAGCTTCCAGTTGATCGCCATCGAATCGCCCCTCAATGAACAGACAGCCTCCGCGGCTGCGGGCTGCAAGGTGGTCTGTATCTTCGTCAATGATGAAGCACACGAGCCGGTCATCGCACGGCTCGCGGAACTGGGCGTGGAACTGATCGCCCTCCGTTGTGCCGGCTTCAATAATGTCGATCTCGAAGCCTGCCGCAAATATGGCATCAGCGTCGTACGGGTGCCCGCCTACTCGCCGCATGCGGTCGCCGAACATACCGTGGCGTTGATGCTGATGCTCAACCGTCATCTACACCAGGCATACCTGCGGAACCGGGCCGGGGCGTTCATTCTGGATGGACTGACCGGCTTCGACATGCACGGCAAAACCGTCGGCGTTATCGGCACCGGGAAGATCGGGCAGTGTGTCGTCGAGATTCTGACCGGCTTCGGCTGTCACGTGCTGGCTTATGACGTGCACGAAAATCCTGAAGTCGCCAGCCTGCCACAGACAAAGTACGTCGACCTGGATGAACTGCTCTCCCAGTCCGATGTCATCACGCTGCATGTGCCACTCTTCGAAGAGACCTATCACCTGATTAACCAGGAAACCATCGCCCGCATGAAACCGGGGGTGATGCTCATCAACACCTCGCGGGGCGGCCTGGTCGAAACGGTCTCGCTGATCGACGGCTTAAAGACCGGCCAGATCGGCTACGCCGGCCTGGATGTCTATGAAGAAGAGGCGGGGATTTTCTTTCACGATATCTCGAACCAGGTTCTCGACGACGACGTACTGGCCCGACTGATGACATTCAATAATGTCGTTATCACTTCGCACCAGGCGTTCCTGACCAACGAAGCCCTGGATAACATCGCCGAAACCACCTACGCCAATATCGAAGAATTCTTCGCCGGCAAACGGGGCGCAGAGCTGACTCATCACGTCGGGTAACAGAGTGAAGTTGATCCAGCGTCGACACATTAACCCGTGTGACGCACCTCATTCCCGAAAAATTCCACCGACCACCCACTACCATACTCGCTGATCACATCCACGAACCAGTACCCCGTCTCGCGTTCGACCGTAATCTTATCCAGGGTAACCTGACGCGAATCCTGGTGGGGGACGTTATGCAGGTAGTAAGCCAGATTATGCAGAATGCGAAAGGCTTCACACAGCGCTTCATCGTCGACGCCAGTGTCACCTCCCGGCAGCACGAGGTCAATATCATCGACCTGAATCCACGCATCGGCTAACTCCGGCGGACGCCAGACAGGAGCCAGATTTTCGGTGTATCCATACCACCAGTCCCCCTCCAGATCGCCGGATGACTCTGTCAGTCCCATGTCAAACAGAGTGTTGAGTTGATACAGGACCCAGAGCGCATAGTTCCTTGGAGTATTGACCGTGCATAGTAACTCCAGCCACTTTCGTTCCCCCAGGTAGACAATGCCGTACCGTTTCTCAAAACCGATCAGTTCCCGGATCCGACTGCTGACTTTATCTGACGACAGGTCACTCTTGCCAATCAGCGATTCCTCACCGATCTCCTGTTCGAGCTTGCGATATTCAGACCACGGCAAGTAACGCCTCTGACCAGCGGAGAAGGGGGAATCCATGCAGTAACATTTCCAGCAAAGTAAAGCGACGAGACACAGGCGGGATGACGTTCCTCCCGCCCGATTTCAGGACGACCCCAGTCTCGCGGATTCTCACTTTTCAGGCAACAGCAATGTCGCGCCGGGGGTAACGGTCAGTTTTTCCACGTGTCCCGTGCGCATTTCTCCGGACTTCGCATCTTGAAACAGCAGGTGCATGTGCACCGAAGTCCCCGGATGCGTGATGTTGCCGGCTGCATCTTTGGCGAACACCCCGACCAGCTTGCCACTGACTTTTGGCAGATCCGCCTCAAAAGGCCGCTTGTCGGCGGGCAGCGTCTCTTTCCGCATCCGGGCCCGAATCGGACACGCGCCGTTGATCACATGGAGCTCGACATTTTGAAAATCGCCCTCGATCACAAACACGAACGGCGCTTTGACATCCAGACCTGCCTGGCGGGCATCCTGTTCAATCAGGGAGTTCAAATCGTCCGAAGAGACCGCCTGTGAAAGTGGATGTTTCGACCAGTCAGTCACATACCCGCCAACCAATAGGGCAGCCTGGGTCTGGGGCGTCAGCTTGAGCGTCTGCAGCTTCCCATCCGGCTTCACTTGTGTGAGTGTCACTTTGCCGTCAAGGATCGTCGCCTCACCTCCGAGCGATTCCAGTGCGCCGACCCCATAAAAGTGCGGCTGCTTTACCAGCTTCGCAAATTTAACGCGTCCCTGGTGCTGCTGCTGTCCGATCACTTCATGCATCTTGCCATACTGCACCACATCGCCTGCCGTGACACTGTTCAAGCATCCCAGCAACACGGCTAAACATCCCCAGCCGCTAAAGATCATGGACCTGTTCATCGTATCGTCTCCCGTTAAATATGAATCGATAAACTCTCAGTCCTGCACGCTCTCATTATACGTCTTGCGAGGGGGCCAGGTTAGTCGCAGAATCGCCCTATTCGGTTTTCGCATTCACAGACAACAGCTTCCCCGTTGTCAGATCGACGCCCGACCACTCAATCGAATTTTCGCCGAACAGGTAATACTCAGTCGCGCCTGCTTCGGTTTCAATCTGGGCGAATACGAAATTATCACCGACACTATAGCTGAATTTGGCTTCTTCCGGCACACGCAGTCGGCTCCAGTTCCCGGATGCAGACGAGTACGCGTAGAGATCTCGTCCGACCGGGCAGATCCCCATTGCAGACGAGACAGTGGGTTGAAGTTTCGCCAGTGCCTCTGCAGAGGGTTTGCCTGCGACTTTCGTCTGCGACCAGTCACCAGATTCCATGCTGAAGGCCAATAGTTTGTCCCGAGACTGGGGAACGATCAGTATGAATTCCCGAGTTTGGAGCACAATCGGTTTCGCCCAGGTCGTCTTATCTGCTCCCGAGGCAGGGGCCAGGCTCAGGAAGATGAGCAACAGCGGCAACAGTTTTAAGGTTGAGCGCATGACAGTATTCCTTGATAGTGAAAGGTGTCAGATCTGCTGAGAAGGGGAATCTCGCTCCAGGCAGAAACGCCTTCAAGACGCTGACCTGCAGGCTGAGATCCGTGCTGTACATTGATCATATCTGGTCGAAAGAGCAGAGTCTACGAATGATTCCAGAATCGCAGTGGCAGTCAGGTTTTCGGTCTCCGGTGGATACTTAACTCACATAGAGGCAGTAGAGCGTTCTCAAACCTGCTTCTCTGGTTTGACCCAGGACACATGACATTCCGGCAGCTGCGCTTTCAACTCCTCAAGTAGTTCCATGGGGATCCCGGGGAGATTAAGACCCAGGTAGCGGAGTTGTGTCAGCCGCCCCAATTCTCGAACTCCCGCTGCATCGACCGGCACCTCAATCAGTGTCAGTTGCTTCAGTTCCGGCAGATCTGCGAAGACGCGAATTCCTGTTGCCGTTACTCGCGGGGGCGAATCCTCACCTGTGTGACGCAGGCTCATCTGCCACAGTTGCTTCAATCCACGCAAGTGAGCGAGATCCTGATCTCGCAGCGTAGCGACCTCCAGGGCCAGTCCCTCCAGCCGGAATAGCTGTCCCACCATTGCCAGAAGATCACCGGTCACCTGGGGCATCGCTGACAGCCCCAGGAACGTCAACTGTTCCAGTGCCGCGAGTTCCTGCAGCCCCTCATTCACGGGAACACAATGCAGGTTCAGAGTCGTCAGGTTCTGCAGGTACGCCAGCTGTCGAAAGCCGACGTCGCTCAGTGGTGTCTCCCGGAACCTGAGGTGGCGCAGTCCGTGTAGCTCACCAATCGTCGCCAGCGTAGTATCGTCCAACTTCATAGCATCTAACCAGAGCTTTGTCAGTTGGGGAAAGGAAGTCAGGTACTGAAACGCCGAACCGGGGGTCGTTGTTTTTCGCAGATGCAAATCCTGCAGTCGCGGTAGCCCCGCCAGAGTTGCCAGCCCCCGTTTCGTCAGTGGCGCGTTCTGGATCGAAAGGTTCGCGAGCGGATTCAATTCTCGCATGCTTTCCCACAGATGATCAGTCTCATCCATATCAAGGATACAAAGGTGGAAATTCAGCGCACCCTGTTTGATGCCCGCAGAAATCCGCACCCCTGCCTTGCGCAACCACTCCACGGCTTCCCGCAGCCGGGGAGGCAGCAGGAGATCATCGAAATCGATCCCCCCATCCAACAGCATATGTTGCCGGGCAGTGAGTGTTCTGAGACGGCGTTGATTCTCCGGATCCTTATCATCTTGCACAGACAGTTGTCCCAAGGCCAGTGAATTCAGGTAGTCCGCGATCGTGCGCACGGTCTCAAAATCGGTCGGCACCTTTGTTTTCAGGTGGACCCGGGAAGCAGACACCAGTCCTTCGATCTCATCCCCCCGATCATTCAGGGGAATCGAAATATTCCGGGCTGGACCGAGTCTGCGTTCGTTTCGGTCTATATCGGCTTCCACGCGATCCTTGATAATCCAGGGCCTGCCTGCGGCAGCTTCAGCGGCTGCGAAGTCCCGAATCACTTTTCGCCGCTGCGCATGAAAATCTTCCACCGTCACGCGGGTGCCGGGAAACCGCTCGGTCAGATCGGCAATGATGCTGTCGGGATCCAGCAGATGACGCTGATCGGGCGTTTCCAGGCGGATCGTAATCATAGGCGTTGAAAACCCACGAGACAGGAAAGAAAGGACCAACAGATCGGCAAATCGATCAGTGCCATGATACCAGACACAAGTCCGCAAGAGAACACCCTGCCTCCTGAGTGGAACAACGAAGGGTCGCTCTTGAATATCATCTACCGATACCAAACATCATGGGTAAGCCCGAATGAAATTCGGGCCGAGCGCAGCGAGCAGGAAATTGTCAGCACAAGCGATCAACCCGGCAACAGCATGCGATCTCCAGAAATGTAGGGGAGGACCCATGTGTCCTCCCGCCTGGGGACTCTCAATAGAATTCAGACTGGCAGGGGGAACAGAATGAACCATTCTACCCTGACCAGTCCACGCGTTACCCCGCCTCACCAAACTCAAACTCAAACAGCCGGGCGTTCCGCAGCGTAAATTCCACACGTACCGGCTGCCGCGCCAGTCGGCTCAGATCACTGCCGGACTTCCATTCCACCCGGTGATCGATCTCATCCGCGTTGATCCACGCACAATCCTCGCGACCAAAACCGGGCAGGGGAGTCCCTTCAAGATCCAGCAGCGCCACCCGCACACCTCCCGCGCCGGCGGTGCTCAGGTTGAGCCGCAGGGAATCGCCGGTAAATCGTAGCGGCTTTGTCGTGACCACGCCGCCGGGATAACCTGCATCCAGCGAGACAAAACCGTCCACGCGCTGCGTTGCCCGATAGATGCCTCCCAGATCCTTCTTCAGCCACGCGGCCCGGTCTTTGAGATCCCGATCCCAGACCACGGGCCGGCCATGCGTGTGCGGCCAGCCGACGAAATACTGATGCAGCTCGCGGCCCCGGCGGATCAGCCCCTGTCCCATGCTCACCAGCCGCAGGTCCAGTCCGTCATAAAAGCCCGCAGGAATATAAGGCGTTCGCCAGCGGTGCCAGTTGACGCCGTCGCGGCTCGCGGCAAACTGCACATCAAACGTCCCGTCATTACCGTTCAGCGCGCGGTCCTGCCAGTCCGGCCCTTTGAATGTCTGGTAGGCGGCGGGAAAGGCGAGATACACGTGCGGGGCGAAGGGATACTTCACCGCGGCACTCGTATACAGCTGCACGCCCGGCGGATCATCATCGTCGCGGGCCATCACCGTTTCCAGTTCACGACTCAACGTGGGAACTTTGTCTTTGCCCCAGATATGGTACGGCGGAACGGACGCGTCATAAGGCCAGGGCGTTTCGAGATCTTTCACGGCCACCCGCGCGACGGCCCGCACCGGATTCCAGCAGCGGGTATAAATCACATACTTCTGTAACGCCTCGTCCCACAGGCCGCAATGCTGACTGTCGGGCACGAAGGGGAGCATCCGCGTTTCCGATTCACTCCAGTGCACCCCGTCCGGCGACGAAGCCACATACACGCCCGCCTTCTGGGGATCGGGCCAGTACCGGGAATACAGCAGCCGATACCGCTTCTCCGCCGGGGCACGCGGATCGAGGAACACGCTCGCTTCCACCGCCTCTACCGGCAGCAGGTTGTTCTCCCGGTTCCCCTGGTATTCCTTCAGCCCCAGTTGCGGACGTTCCCAGTGAATGCCGTCTTTGCTGGTCGCCAGGGCGAAATGTTTCTTCTTCTCCGCGTCATAACTCCCATGAAACAGTTTCGCGGTCCCGTTGTCATCCACGACGCTGCAGTAAAAGATAAACCCCAGCGCTGCGGAAGGCTGCTCCGGTTTCAGCACTCGCTCAATCGCAGTCGGCGAATTCAACCGCCGCGTCACGCCGCGGGTCCGCCCGGTATCAAGGAGCAGATCATCCAGAAACAGTTGACGCTCCGAACCGATGGAGGGAATTTCCGAATCCGCAGCCCTCACCACTGCAGGCAGAGCAGTGGCAGCGACCGCGGTTTGCAGAAACTGACGACGTGTGAGAGGGGAATTCATAGTGAGGCTTTCATTCAAAAGCTAAATATCTGTACTTCAACTCATCACATAATTTACGGACAGGGAACATCAATAGAGACTTCAGCTGATCCCACAAATCCCAATTCCCTGTTCATTTCCCGGTTGTCACGCTCTGGTGAACCGATACCATGATAGCACAGTCACCAGATATTGCAGGACTTCCCGAGATGAAACAGACAGATCGACCAGTTACCGAAACCGAATCGCTGCCGGACCGGGAGACGATGTACGCCGCCCTGGTCCAGCGGGACAGCAGCTATGAAGGCGTCTTCGTCGCCGCCATTCGCACCACCGGAATTTTCTGCCGGCCCTCCTGCTCGGCCCGCAAACCCAGACCGGAGAATGTCGAATACTTCGCCAATGCGAAAACTGCCCTCGCGCACGGCTACCGGGAATGCAAGGTCTGTCGCCCGCTCGTCTCACTCGGCTCCACCCCCGACTGGCTGCAGCCGCTGATTGAAGAAGTCGATCAGGACGCCACTCTCCGCCTGACCGCTGACGACCTGCGGGAACGGGGCCTCGACCCGGTCCGCGTCCGCCGCTGGTTTCAAAAGCTGCACGGCATGAGCTTCGCCTCCTACCTGCGGATGCGGCGGATCAACCAGGCCTTCAGCCAGCTGCAACACAAATCCACGGTAACCGACGCCGCACTCGACAGCGGTTACGAATCGCTGAGCGGGTTCGGCGAGAGCTTCAAAAAAGCGATGGGCAACGCGCCCGCCAGAAGTAATGACCAGCAGGTGATCAACGTCAGTCGCCTGCTGACACCCTTGGGACCGATGCTGGCCGGCGCGACAGAGCAGGGGATCTGCCTGCTCGAATTCACCGATCGGCGGATGCTCGAAACGCAGCTCAACCGCCTGCAGAAACGACTCAACGCCCGCGCACTCCCCGGCGACAGTCCCTGGTTCCCGCAGCTCGACGGCCAGCTCCAGGCTTACTTCGCCGGGAAACGAACCGACTTCGATCTCCCCCTGGTCCTGGCGGGTACCGAGTTTCAGGAAAAAGTCTGGAACGCCCTGCGGACCATTCCCTGTGGTGCCACCCGCTCCTATTCCGAACAGGCCGAGATCATCGGGCAGCCCACCGCAGTCCGAGCCGTGGCCCGCGCCAACGGCGATAACCGCATCGCGATTCTGATCCCCTGCCACCGCGTCATCGGAGCCGACGGCACCCTCACCGGTTACGGCGGCGGCCTCTGGCGCAAAAAACGCCTGCTGGAAATCGAACAGGGAACAGACGCCCCAACCAAGTGAGCAGAATGGCACTCGCCACCGGTAAAATGTAAAACACTGTTTCCAGAACCAGCAGCGGGTGGCCGCGAATGCAATTCGTGGTTGTCGCAGACAACAGGAGGTTGCGTAGTGAGCGAAGACTGGTGCTGTATTGCGCCTGAATCTGTTTCCGTTCAGCAAGGAAAAATCGGTTTGAGGTTCGACGCGGTAACTGCGACCTCCTGCTCGCTGCGCTCGGCCCGAATTACATTCGAGCCCACCCATTCTTCTTCGTGGTTTGTTGCTCTCTAAAATCTGAGCATTACAAGGAGCGCAAGTCCACTCAGGTCATTTTCCCGGCTTCCCCTCTCCCCAGCGTTCTTGATTAAACTGTTCCGACTGGCCGCGGGGAATCGTCAGTGTGTTCCAGTCATCGCCGGCCTGAATCCGGGCCACCTGCACGATCTGTCCTACGTGATAACAGGTGTGTCCCAGGGAACGCTGGATCGCCAGCGGCACGGTGTGGGCATCCCCTCGGATATAGACGGTCGTTTCCAGATCGCCGGGGGACAGGCTTTTTAGGGAATCAAACAGTATCCCCCAACCCCGCTCCCAGTAGACCAGCAGCTCGTCCCGGTTTGAGAATGAATCCACAAATTCGTCGTCCCGGTTCCGGTCCAGCTTCTCGCCGTCGGTCGTCAGGAAATCGGTCCATCGCGAAATCAGGTTCCCGGCGACATGTTTCATGATCACCGCAATCGAGTTCGTATGCGCGTCGAGAGCAGTGCGGAGCCCCTCATCAGAAACCTGTGCCACCGCCCGTTCCGCCATCTGCTTCTGAGCCTCGAAAACATTGAGTGTCGCCGACATGAATTGAGAGAAATGTTCCATCTAAAATCCCTTTCCGCGTGAGTTGTCTGTATCAGTCTCAGTCTGAAGATTAAATCGGCTTTTCGCAAGCGACCGGCCTGGCTATTATGAAAGGCTAAACGGCTCCCAGAACTGTAATCCCGATTCATCAAGGATTGTTGCGATGAGCTACGATTTACTGGTATTCGACTCACAGGCGGCACCACGCGAGCAACAGGCCTTTCTTGACTGGTACTCCACACAGGTCGATTGGTCCGAGACTTATGACTACAACGATCCCGCCGGAACGACACCCGAACTCCGCAGCTGGTTCGATGAGATGATCCAGAACTGGCCGCCCATGAACGGGCCACTGGCCACCGATGATGTGGATGATCCGCACATGTCCGATTACTCCATCGGACCCCACGTGATTTATATTGCGTTCGCCTGGTCCTGCGCGGATGAAGCGTATCTCGTCACCAGGCAACTCGCTGAAAAACACCAGGTAGGCTTCTTCGGCGTGAGCAGCCAGGGGGAAATCATCTTCCCGGACGGCCAGACTCTCTCTACCACTCCAGACAAACCCTGGTGGAAATTCTGGTAAGCAGGCTGTCTTCTGCTCTGGTTGATCGATTATGATAGAGCGATGCGTAAACCCTCCCGAAAATTTCTCGTGCTGCTGACCCTCTGTATGACAGCCGTCTGCGCTGCCTATGTCTGGCACCGCGCTCCCGAAGTCAAAACCCCCATGGTACAGCAGCAGGCTCCGCCTCCAGCGCCGACGTCTCAGGCAACTCTGGACAAACTGAAACAGCTGGGAGCTCGCTGGAAGCAGAATCAGCATGGGCAGGTGTACTGGCTGTTCCTGAAGCGACTCCCCCTGGCCGATGAAGATCTGACCGTTCTGAAAGAACTGCCCGAAGTGCAGACGCTGACGCTGCGGGGCGTGCATACGATTAAGGGAAACCACTTCACAGATGACGGCCTGCGTCACGTGGGGCATTTGAAAAAACTGCGTTATCTCGACCTGAGTGTGAATTACCAGCTGACCGATGCAGGGCTGCGTCACCTGGAGCCTTTGAAAAAATTAGAACATCTCGATCTGAGCGGCAATTTTAAATTTACCGATGCCTGCGGAGAGTCGCTGGCGCAGTTGACCAGCCTGCAGAGGCTCAACCTGAGTCAGACCTCTTTGACCGCCGCCCTCCTGCCCGACTTGAGTCGGTTATCACGATTGAAGAGCCTGTCGGTTGAACGGATGGTGCTGGATGATAATACGATTGGTGATTTTGAAAAGCTCCCCCTGCAGGAACTAAAGGGAGTTCAGATTGATGATGCCGACCTCCGCTTATTGCCACGCTTGAAATCGCTGCAGAAACCACCGTTTCCAGATTACCGGTGGATTGAAGATCGTCACCTGATTTATCTGACTCATTTTAAAAAGATCCGGGAAGTGGATGTGACTCTCACACGCGGAATCAGCGATACCTCGCAACTGAAACACCTGCAGGCGCTGCCTGAACTGGAGATTCTCGCGATCGGTATCGGGAAAAACTCTGAAGCTCCGCTCGACCGATCGGGGTTGCTTGCCCTGGCAAAGGTTCCCACTCTGAACGAATTGAGGGTGGGGCTCATCAATGCGCCAGCTCTGGAAGCAATCAGCCATTGTGCCCAGGTCGATCAGCTGTATCTCAGTGGAGACCCCAGTCAGCTTCAGCCAGCCGACCTGGCATGTCTGAAAAATATGAGCAGCCTCAAGAAAATCACAGTGCAGGTGGATCTCGTTTCGGATGATCTCTGGGCTGCACTGGGGAACGTGACATCACTCGAAGAAATTTCGTTTAACAGGGGTTGGCCGCCACAAACCGAAAAGCCGCAGTTTTCCATGACAAGCCTGAAACTGCTCCAGAACTTACCGCATCTCAAGGGGCTGGACCTGAATGGTTTTCCTGTGACCGATGAGGGACTGGGTTACCTCGGTCAATGTCGAACTCTCGAGAGACTGGAGCTGAATAATGCGCCGATTACGAATGCGGGACTGCTGCAGTTACGCCATCTGGAACATCTGAAAAGACTCAATTTTTATCGCAGCAAAATTGACATGGATACCGCTGAAGAACTGCATCGATTCATTCCCCAGTGCCGCATCGAAGATAACTGGTGCTGTGGCTGTATGACCATTTATGCCGATCGAAGTGTCACTCAGAAATAGAGCAGATCGAGCAGATATGAAGGCAGGCACGCTCACCGCTGATAATCAGCCACGATGCCATCCACGGCTTCTGCCATCTGCTTCTGGGCTTCGAAAACATTGAGCGTCGCCGATAGGAATTGTGTGAAAGAGTTCATTGATCTCTATCTCTGGAAATTAGTTATTTATTTTTTAGTGCAACAGAAACATCAGTGGCGTACTCTGTCTTCCATCTCTTTCACCGCCGCAATCGCTTCGCTGTAGCGGGCCAGTGCTTCCGTTTTCTGTGCGGCCGTGAGCTTATCATTCGCAGCCACCTGTTCCTGTTGGTCTTCCAGATAGAGTAACGCAAACTTTTTGCGCAAAACCTGGCATAGTAACTTGGCCATGTAGTAGCGGTTTTCTTTCTCCGGTTCCTGGCCAATTTTTCTTAAAGTGGCATGGACTACATTGGGCCCCATATAGCAGAGGGCATGATAGGCCGGGCGTTGTTCACGACAGAACAGTTTGTATCTGTTTGAAGGAAAATAATAGGTTTTTTGTTTCTGGTTGATTTTATCCAGCAGTGCGTCGATCAATTCTCCGATTCTATTTCCTGAATGCATATACCCGAGAAGCATAATCATCGCATCTTCATTGTTGACCGGGGGATTTAACGGGCCGGGACCCGGACCAGAAAACCCCGGGGCCTGATATTTTCTGAGCATACTCCAGTTTGTTGAATCGAACTGATTCAGGGCACGATGATACTCACTTGAAATATCCACAGCCTCTTTCCAGGAAACCTCATTAAAGTACATCAGCGATTTAATAAAGCATTTCTGCTCGGGACGTGTTTTCCTGGGCTCCGCCTCATCGGTCCGGGCAGTCTGCAGGCCAGCTGTGGAGACACACGTTAACAGAATCAGAACCGCGCATGGAAAACGCAATCCCCGGAAGGTATTTCGCTCTGGAAAAAGACATCGCTTGATTGCCATCGGACAGAATCTCCTTATTCATGTTTCACGGGGCAGGCAGATCACAGTTTCGGCTGTATCACACTGCGTCAGGCTGTTATCATAGCTGGTATGTAACATGCGTTCAATTGGCTGGTTCCGATTGAGTAGCCCGTCCGGAAGTAAACTGTTGCAATTCGAAAGGTTTGACCCATGCAAAGAATGAACCCCTGGATGCTCCTGGTCACCGCTGTCTTTTCCTCGATCGCAATCTGGTTCAGCCGTGAGGGCACTGAATTTGTTGCGATCGGGATATTCGTATTGTTCAATCTGGTCACACTCCATCTGTTACAACTGCAGAAAGAAAACGACGAACTCCGCACCCGGCTGGAAGCACTCGAAGGTCATGCGCCAGCGACAGACCTGCCTGAAAATGGGGCAGTCGCGCATGGTTGAGATGAGGTGAACCGGATCTCAAATCTCCGCGGTCGCACCTCGATAGCGGATCTTGATTCCCTTCGAAGCGAACTTCTCTGTCATGCGGGGCACGTCGGTATCATGGACTAAAACGATCACGGTATCCCCTTCCTGCAGTGTCGTATCCGGCGTGAGATCTTTTTCTACATCGCCGTTGGCTCGGCGGATCGCGACCACCAGGTAGCCCCGTTCGCTGCGGACCTCAATCTTTTCCAGCGTCTTATTCACAAACGCGGAACCGGCGGTGACCTGGAGTTCTTCAAACTGGAGACCGAAGTGCCCCAGTTCATCTTTGATGGCGCCTTCGCTGGTCAGTTCTTCCAGCATGTTTTCCGCGGTGGGTCGCATGATCAGTTGCGCAACCTTGCTTGCCCCGATCGCGGTGGGCAGCACGACCCGGTTCGCACCACAGCCCAGCAGTTTCTTTTCGGTTTTCGGATTTTCACCCCGGGCGATGATCATCAGGTCCGCATTCATCTCGCGGGCGGTGATCGTCACGAATACGTTGGTCGCATCTTCCGAAAGTACCGTCGCCAGCACCGCAGCGCGAGCGATGCCCGCCTGTTCCAGAGTCGTTTCTTCCGAAGCATCCCCGTAGATGACCCAGTAGCCCTGTTCCTCAGCCGCCTTGAGACGACGCTCGTCACAGTCGATCACCACAAATGGTTTTCCCGCGGCGAACAGGTTTCTGGCCAGAATCGATCCCATGCGACCGATGCCGCAGATGATCGTGTGGCCCTGCATGCGTTCAATTTCTTTCGCCATTTTTCTCGCTCCCAGTGCCCGGTTGATTTCACCGTCAATCAGCATCTGCATGAAACCGCCGATTGTATAGATCACCGCGCCATAGCCGGCAATGATCACCATGATGGTCAACGCGCGCAGTGCCGATGATTCCACCGGCTGCACTTCGCCGTAGCCGACGCCGAAGATCGTGATGATCACCATGTAGATTGAGTCTTCGAGTTTCCAGCCTGCAGCAACATAGCCGATGACAGCAATCAGACAGATTGCGAAAAACAGCGAGATCCCCGTGATGATTTTGCGGAACGGACCTGAGTGACGAGGTCGGCGCTGATTCCCTGCGGTCGAAATGTGTGATTCAGGTTCCGTCATGGCTCGTCTGCTCGTCAACGCGCGGGAAGGAATCGAAGGCGGTGGCTCAAATAGGAACGGAGCCGCACCAGCACTGTGCCGGTCGGCTCCTGTTCCGAAAAATCCAGCTTATTCATCAAGACGATTATTTGATGAACAGCATTTCCTGGTAGGTTGGCAGCGGCCACAGATCGTCGGCCACAATACCTTCCAGTTCGTCTGCATATTCGCGGACTTTGTTCATCAGCGGCAGAATCGTATGGCAGTAGTAGTTCGCTTCGGCCAGCAGATCTTCCGATCCGTTTTCGGCACCAGCGGCTTCCAGTTCGCCAATACTGTCCTGCAGGGCTTTAACCAGTGCAGTTACCTTGTCCAGGGTCTTGGTGTCGAACTCGTAGTCCAGCATTTTCAGGCTGGCACAGTTGGAAACCAGTTCGCCCTGGTAACGGATGACAGCCGGGAAGATCATGGTCTTGGCCATCTTCAGTGTCAGGTTGTACTCGACCTTGATCGACATGACGTACTGCTCAAGGTAGATTTCCAGACGGCTTTCCAGTTCGCGTTCCGACAGGACGCTGTACTTGGTAAACAGTTCTTTGACTTCTTCTGTCTGCAGAATCGGCAGAGCGTCTGCGGTGGTTTTGAGGTTCAGCAGACCCCGTTTTTCCGCTTCAGCGTGCCATTCGTCACTGTAACCGTCGCCATTGAAGATGACGGCACCATGTTCGTTCATGATCTCGGTCAGCAGTGTCTGCAGGGCAGAGTTCAGTTTGGCAGGATCGCCACCGGTGGCTTCTTCCAGTTTAGTCGCACAGTAATCCAGTGATTCAGCGACGATGGTGTTCATCGCAACCAGCGGACCGGCGATAGACTGGTTGGAACCGACAGCACGGAATTCAAACCGGTTACCGGTGAAAGCGAACGGGCTGGTTCGGTTACGGTCGCCCGCATCTTTCGGCAGCGGAGGCAGTACGTCGACGCCGACGGTCAGTGTACCCTTCGGAATTGAAGAGTTAGCACCACCGGCTTTGATCTGTTCGAAGACGTCAGTCAGCTGATCACCCAGGAATACTGAAATGATGGCTGGAGGTGCTTCGTTAGCACCCAGACGATGGTCGTTACTGGCAGATGCGACAACGGATCGCAGCAGGCCCTGGAACTTGTGAACCGCACGGATGACGGCACCACAGAACAGCAGGAACTGTGCGTTTTCATGAGGAGTATCGCCAGGATCAAGCAGGTTGCCCTGAGAGGAACTACCCATTGACCAGTTGACGTGTTTCCCTGAACCGTTCACGCCAGCGAAAGGCTTTTCGTGTGTCAGACAGACCATGCCATGTTTTTCTGCAGTGCGTCGCAGCGTGGTCATCAGCAGCTGCTGATGGTCGGTTGCGATGTTCGCAGATTCAAACAGCGGAGCAATTTCGAACTGACCCGGAGCCACTTCGTTGTGACGGGTTTTAACGGGAATCCCCAGTTTGAACAGTTCGCGTTCGGCTTCAAACATGAAAGACAGAACACGGTCGGGGATGGCACCGAAGTAATGGTCGTCAAATTCCTGTCCCTTGGGAGGCTTGGCGCCAAACAGGGTACGACCGGCGTTGAGCAGGTCGGGACGGGCATAGTAGAAGTTCTTGTCGACCAGGAAGTATTCCTGTTCGGGACCGGCGGTCGAAGAAACCAGGCTGCCGTCAGTATGACCGAACAACTTCAGAATTCGCTGTGCCTGGGTGTTCAGAGCCTGCATCGAACGCAGCACGGGAGTTTTCTTGTCGAGAGCTTCTCCGGTCCAGGAAACGAATGCGGTCGGAATACACAGTGTGGTTCCGTTGGTGTTTTCCAGAATGTAAGCGGGGCTGGTGACGTCCCAGATGGTGTAACCGCGGGCTTCGAATGTCACACGGATACCACCGGTCGGGAAGCTCGAACCATCGGGCTCACCCTGGATCAGCTGTGAACCGCTGAATTCAGCAATCGCACCACCGTCTCCATCGGGAGAGAGGAAGCTGTCGTGCTTTTCTGCGGTGGAACCGGTCAGGGGGTAGAAAACGTGTGCGTAGTGAGTGGCACCTTTTTCGATGGCCCAGTCTTTGATTGCGGAAGCAACAACGTCTGCAGTCGAGCAGTCCAGTTTCTCACCAGCTTCGATGGTTTTGACCAGCTTCTTGTAGACTTCTTTCGGCAGTCGTTTTTTCATAACTGACTTGGAGAAGACGTTGGCATTGAAAAGCTGTGCGGTGGGTTCTTCTTTGTAGTTCATCGGAGGATAACTTGGCTTGTAGCTGGTGACTGCGGCGATGGCGGCGGAACGGGTTGAACCAACGGTGGTTTTGGTGCCATTGCTGCCACCGGAATACGAAGTGGACGCACTCGAAGTTGCTGTGTTCACTGTTTTGACCTTTTCATAGGGCGATTAATACGACTGACAAAACAACCGGCCGATACCACTCATACGTGAAGCGCATCACCGGTGAAACGGAGATTCATCCAGGATAATCAAGAGTGCGGGCCTGGCGGCCTGATCCGTTCACGTCGCCGGGCAGTCATTGCCACGTGCCGCTCAAGGGAACCCGCATCCGGAGATTCTGAGTGAGGTTATATCTAATTATGTTTATGTGATTGATTTCGAAACTGGAGTCGCTCGGCGGGTGAATCGCCCGCGAGCTTACACCAGATTGGCTCAGAACTTCCTGTGAAGAAGAATATTTCTTAACAATAGCAGAAGGTGTGCCAAACCGCAGCTGATAACCCGATTTACTGTCACAATCGACTTCCCGTTGAACCCGGAACGGATGTTTTGGACACCCGGAAGCAGAGGTACGGGATTTTCACCACTTATTCCCCCGGAAATAGAGCCCTTCCGACCTGACACCCTGCAGACGTCCAATCTGGAGAAAATTGTCTGCTGCCGGGAAGACAACAGGCAATCTGTGCCTGCCCGGAGAGCATATGCCGAATATGCGCGCAAATTATGCACGAAAAAAAGGCAGAGAGTTTGGCCACGTAATACGTGTTCGTCTGTCAATTCAGTCCAGCAGCAGATCCGCGATCACGGCCCGGTGGTCCGTGTCTTCGGCCTGTTGGGCTACGACGCGGACCGGCTGAAAGCGAGTGTCGCACCGCACCTGGTCAATCCGCAGGAAGGGGACCGCGTTGGTAATCGTGCAGCCCCAGCCCGCTCCCGCGCTCGTAAAAGCATCGCGCAGCCGTGGAGGCAGTTCCCCGAAGATCGGATCCCGCGGGTTGACGTTGAAGTCCCCACCCACGATCAGCGGCAGGTCTGCCGGAAGCTCTGTTAGTCGGCGACTGAGTGTACGCAGTTCGTCCCGCTGCTGAATCCGTTGATCACGATACGCACGCCAGCATTCCGGGTTCCACAGATCCGACCGGAATGGAGGCGGTGTCAGTCGCAGCGAAACCACGGCGATCTCGCGACCGGTCTGCAGGCGCACTCTGCCAATCACAAAGCTGACCGTCGATGCCAGCGGCTGGATTGGCGTGCGACTCAAAATCGAAGAGTCCACACCCGCCAGCAGGCCTGCATCCTCTCCCAGGAGCGGCTGGCTGATGTCGCGGAGTTGAATCACACTCGGCGTTTCCTGGATCAGAATCAGGTCCGCCTGATATTGTTCGAGTGCCGCCACCGCGCGACTGCTGCCATGTGCATTGAGTGAGATAACCCGCAATGGAACCCACTCTCCCGCCTGTTCCCGCCAGGCCGGATCGGCATCATGCCATGTTCCCCGCCAGAGGCTGAGCGGCGTATCCGCAAACACCACCAGGAACAGCAACCAGAGCCCGATCGACGCCAGGGCGAAACGTCTGCGCTGCGCCCGTAACAAGATCAGCGCCAGTCCCACACCACAGCCAAACCAGCACCAGCTCGGATAAACGGTTACCGCAGCACACACATCCGGCTGCCAGACGTAACAGATACTAAGCCCGACCCACAACAACAGCGTGATGGCAGCGGTGATCCGCGCAACAACCCGATCCAACCTGCTGTCAGGGTGGGGATCGGTGTTGGCTTCGGATTCCGTCATGCCCATAATCTACTGTGCGTAAAGTCTGTGTCAAAAAATACTAGCCCGGTTCCACGCTCTAAACTATGATACCCGGTGCTGAAATGCGAGAGGTACTTAGGAAGTTTTGGGAACAAACGGAGGCGCAGGGAAGTGAGACCACTAGGTAATCGAAAGTCAGCCGGATGGCTGATGCTGTTTTCTCTGTTGTTCGGATCTCTCTTGTCCGCAGAAACACCTGAGCAGCCTCAGGAAAATACCTCGCCTCGCCCCGAGATTCATTTTGATGAATTAAAGAACGACTACCGGATTATCGGCCGACTCGGAAAACCAGTAGGAACATTTCATACGATTCATGGAACATGGAAGCGTTTCAATTTTTCCGGGCGTCAGTTGTTTTTTGAAGTCACCCATGTAGATTTTCAGCAATTGACGGAGCCCCAGCTCTATCCTGAACGGCATTTCAAAGTGGCGTTACCTTGGGAAATCGATCAATCAAGAGTCGATCCAGACCATTCCCTCATATATGAATACCGAGTCTGGGAATCCCTGGAATATTTTGGAACCCCTGATGATTTCTGGAAGGAATCCGGTTTGCCAGAATCGATTGGTGTCCTGCCCGGTATCAAAATTAAATTCGAGAAAGAGTTCCTGCCTTTGGAACTCACCAGTGAATTGAATTATGTCAAGGTGCGGAGCATGAATGAGGAAGAGGCGAATCGCAGGTTAGCAAAATTAACGGTGGCAGACAGCAGGCTTATATCATCGCCTCAAAAAAGGGATATCAGCTTCTACAATTTGCGCGACCAGTATCAGATTATCGGCCGACTCGGAAAACCATTGGGCGAGTATTCTACTATTCGTGGTTATTGGCAAAAAGGAAAAATTCCTCGAGGGCGTGATGTCTATCATCTGTTACTTTTTCATGTAACCCACTTGAATGGGAGTGCTCTTGAGAAACCAATCATTTTCGATCGTAAATGGAGTGGCGTCCAAAGCTATGGAGGACTCCCCTTCGATCCTCCGGTAGGCAAACCTGTAGAGTCAGAGATCTGGGAGATGCGTGTTGTCGAAGTTATGCGACATAAGGGAATGGCGGCAGGATATAACCGGGAATCCGGATTGATCGAACAGCACAACAGCGTGTTTGAGTTATATGATGGCCTCCTGTTTCATCGCCGTCCCAAGATCGTTAGATACACTTCCAAATTAACTGAACCAGCGAAGTAGTTTAAAAATGAAACTTTCCTGTTTGCTTATGAGTGGCTGGTTAGCCTGTTCTTTACTTTCAGTAGAATTGCATGGTCAGCCTCCAAAAAATACTCCCCAACGGACAGAAATTCATTTTGATGATTTAAAGAACAATCACCAAATCATAGGCCGACTCGGAGCACCAGTAGGGACGTTTCATACCATCCATGGAACATGGAAGCGTATTGATTTTTCATCAAAACAGCTCTATCTGTTGATCACGCATATTGACTTTAAATGCTTACGCGAGCCTCTGCTGCTTCCTGAGAACCAATTGATTAAGTGCGGCAGTGACATGTTTACTTCAAAACTGAAGATCGATCCCGAGACGTCGACATATTGGAAGCATCGCGATCTCTTTTGTTGCGAATACCGCGTATTTGAAAAAATCGGATTTACGGGGCTTCCGGACGATTACTGGAAAGAGACCGGTAGTCAGACAAAGCTAGAACTCTACTACGCTAAGGAAAATCAGGAATCTCGGAATCAGCCGTTTGAATTAACAAGTTACCTTTTCTACGTGCGTTCAAAATTCGTGAAGGTGGCAGACCTGCCCCGTAAGGTACATTCGGATCCTCTTCCTGCAGGGCAGGGAGATACTGAAAAATCCAATGAGACAACAGAACTGCAGTCTCCTGGCGACATCAACTTCCTTGATCTTCGAGATCGATACCGGGTTATCGGCAGGCTTGGTAAACCTGTGGGAGAGTATTCAACGATCCGTGGTGTCTGGAAGAGAGAAAGAGTCTTCCGTGATCGAAGAACGGTACGCATCATGCGATTTTACGTGACCCATATCGATGGACGAGCACTCGATAAGAGTCTGGACTTTGATCAGCGTGATGGCATTTTCAGAAGATTCAGTCTGGAACCATTAGATCCGTCTGTCCCCCAACCTGAAGAGTCTGACGTCTGGGAACTCCGTGTTGTGGAGTCAATGAGGTGTTCCGGTCTGGCGAAGGGATACAACAGTGAACTCGGTTATCCCGGATGTCTGGAGTTAAACTGGATTCCTGACTTCAAACTGATCAGTTCACTCAGCTACCATCTCCATCCTGAAATTATCAAGCATGCTCAGAAACCGAAAAACTGAGTTGAGTTCAATTCCGTTGCTCTACCTAATCCTCCAGCGGCGGTGCCTGATCCTCGAACACGTTTTTCCCCGCTTTGTCCTTGGTAATCGTGAATTGATCGTACAACTTCCCGGTCACCGTTTTGGCCTGATAGACCAGGCGATCCTGCTCGACGGTAATCACCTGGTACAACTGCTTGCCCTGGGCGCGGCGGCGGAAGGGATCTGTCTGAATCGCTTCGGCGGGGTACTGCTTTAATTCATACATCTTCGGGCCACTGACGGAGACCACATACACCGGGCCGCCCGATTGATCCGCCACCCGCAGGCCGGTCGCCACGTTCTCTTCGGTTTCGAGTTTCCGACTCAGTTGCAGCGAAATCGGTCCGGTCCGTCCGTAGCTGTGATCGTGTCCCTGCAGCACGAGGTCCACGTGGTACTTTTCATACGGACGCTGCCACGTCTTACGGAGTTCGGGATTATCGCGTTTCACGCTGGAGGAATAGATCGGGTGATGGTGCGTCAGAATCGTCCAGCGATTTGGGTTGTCGCTTAAGACTTTCTTCAGCCACTCGGTCTGGGCTTCAATCTCCCGGTTCGAATCCAGGCCGATGATCCGCACGCCCTGGACGTCGACGTAGAAAATATTTTCTGTAGAACCCTTGGGCCCGTTGTCGGGGAACTCAAAGCGTTGTTCCCAGCGACGGCTGAGTGTTTTGGGCAGCGACTCCTCCCCTTCAGGTTTCTCAGAAAACGGATCGCGCGCATATTCGTGATTGCCGGGGACCGCCAGTTGGGGGATCGCAGAAAAGATTCCAGTGCCGGCGTAAAACCATTCGCCCCACTCCTGGTCGTGATTGCCATGATTTACCAGATCGCCGGCATGCAGCATGAAAGTCATCCGCGGAGCATCGCGGAACGATTCTCGAATCAGCCGCGACCAGTGACTTTTCACATCGTTCTGTGCATCGCCGACGTACACAAATCGAACCGGCGCCACCACGTCCCCTGTCGATTTCTGTGCAGTGCGATACTGTGTCCATTCACTCCAGGCGTACTCCGCAGTCAGCGGCTCCACGTCTTCCTGATCTGCTTTGGAAAGCGGAACCGTTCTGCGGCTGCCCACGCGATAGACGTATAACGTGTTCGGCTTCAGATCCTCAAAAGTCGCCGCATGCATGTGAACAGTTCCCAGGTTCGTTTTGAGAGGCGACGTTTTACCCGGGATGAGACGGGCCTGCTTAACGAACTGCGGACCCGCTTCGGCGGGCGCAATTTCAGCAACCGCATCGGCTCCCGCTTTACTCCGCCAGGTGACGGAAAAGGAACGGGCAGGGTCCTGCTTCCACGAAAGCAGAATCCGGTCCGGTACATCGGTGGCGACCGGCAGTGTCGGCTCGACAATCATCTTCTCGTAGTTTTTCGTATGTTCCCAGCGGGCTTTCTCTTCACCTCGGGCGGGAAGAGTCAGACTGCAGCAGACTGTCAACAGACACAGACAGGAAGTCAATTTCAACACGGGACGCATCTTTCTGATTTCGAATCAACGGGTTCGCTTATGCAGGTACGATTTGAATTCCGGGCGGGAAACGATCCGGGATTGAAAACCAGTCAACCGACGCTGAATCGTTCAGAATCAGTCGAGTGTAACAGATCGGGAGACGGGAATAATGAAGCTTGTGTTATAAATCGGCAGAGATCTGCTATTATGATTGCGATCTCTGTTCCCCCAGTCCAGCAACAGCGCACAGGATGACTGCATGGCCCCCAATGACGATATCGAGCAACTATTGAAACAGGCGGACGCCTGCATCGCCGGCGGACAGTCGGACGAAATGATCGCAGCCGCTGAGGACCGGCTGGGAGTCACCTTTCCCGCTTCCTTCCGCGCGTACCTGTCGCAGTGGGGGAATCTGAGTTTTAACGGCTACGAATACTACGGTCTGACGCCGAATGCTGATTTCGATCACTCCGGCATTCCCAACTGTGTCTGGTTTACCTTACGCAAACGGGAGCAGATCGGGCTGCCGGCATCACTGGTCATCTTCCGCAACGAAAACGATGAGGAGTATTTTTGTCTCGATACCTCCCAGTCAAGGGGGGACAACGAGTGCCCCGTCGTCATCTGGGATAACATGGTTGGCGAAATCGCACAGACTCTGAACGCGAGTTTCAGCGAATTTCTGCAGGCAGAACTGACCGAGTGGCTCGATGAAATGTGATGCGTTCTGCTTTTCTGTTAGTTCTGATGAACCTCTGGAATACAGCGCGGGATCAGATTTTCAATGAATCACTCTGAGGAATTTATTAGTATAGCGTTTCCCTCATTACAGATCGTGAAATAACAGGAGCACAGCGGTGGTCTTTCTGGATATATTGAAAAACAATGCAGGGGTGTTTCTGGTTCCCTTTGTAAATAAACCTCAGGGAGCGAGCGTGGCCCGGGGAAAACTGCAACGTTTTTCGGAAGAGTCGTTTCTCTCAACCGGCGGAACTGCGGTGGTCAAGATCGTGAACGACTTCTATACCCTTCCCTGGGAAGATACGGAACCTTCCGAATTATATAACGAAATGACTTCTCAAGCCCGCAACGCGTTTCTCAAAAAGTCTCTGAAGTTAGTTGTTGTGGGACAAAAAGGGACCGGCCAGATCCAGTTGGCTAACGAGGCAAACGATCGATCAGAACCGCTTTCGCTGGACGAACCGGATCTGATTGCTTCCGAGGTTCTGAAATGGTTTGATTTCAAATTTCGATAAATATTAAAAGAGATGATTAACTCAATAGGGACTAACGAGAGTGATTGTCCTATGCATGATATCTGGAACGAATTAGCAGACTTTCTCAATCGCGGTGAAGCAGGAGTCATGCTGGAACCGCTGGAAGAAAAACTGGGAAGACTCAATCTGCGAGCCGCGATCATGGATCTCTGTAAATGGATGAGAACACGTCATCGCTTTAAAAATAATCGTCCCTTGGTTCTGGAGACGGAATATCCCCGGACTGCTTTCCTGCGACAGCTCGTTTCAGAAGTGGAACCGTTGGCGGCAGTGCTGGATGTAAACGAAAAACAAATCCAATTTTCAGAGCATGTTTCTGAAAAAGAACGGCTTGAAATTCTTGCTTATGTCGATGCTGAATATCGACCGCGCTTACACGTCTATCACAGACCACCAGGTGGAACGAAGGAATAGGGTGTTGAGATTGCTTCAACCGGTTCAGGTCAGCCGGAAGTACATCATGCATCCTGATTTCGAAACAATACTTGAGATATTGAATAAACCAAATAATCATGCATGAACAGCTGATTGAGAGAATCAAAACTTTCACAAAGGCAAAGTCTTCCGTAGACCTGCTCCCTCCCGTCTCATCGGTTATGCTCCAACACACCGAACAGCAGCTGGGTTTTTCGCTTCCCACCTTACTCAGCGAGGTTTACCTGCAACTCGCAAACGGCGGTTTCGGGCCCGGGTATGGTGTGATGGGGCTTGCTGGGGGAGCCACGTCCGACTTTGGCGATCTTCTGGAAACATATCAGCAACTGAAGACCGATCACGAATCGGAAGGGGAAATCTGGCCGCCCGGTCTGCTCCCCTTCTGCGAATGGGGCGACAATATTTTTTCCTGCGTGGATTGCCACGATCCCCGGCATCTCATCACGACCTTTGATGCTGGCACACTCACGCCGCAGAACTATTCGCTCACGGAGTTCTTTGAGCTCTGGCTCAACGGCATCGATCTGCTGGACTTTAAACCATCGGCAACCGAAGCGGTAGAAATCACCAACCCCTTTACCGGCGAGAAAATACGCATCTCCCCACGAAAGCCGGGGGAACGGTAATCCGGTTCTGTCATTTGGATTTCTGTTTCCGATACTTCCAGAAACCAGCGATGCCGGCCGGAATCCAGCCCAGAAACAGGGCGACCAGGAACACTGCTGGAATGGGAGCCATCCCCGGGCTTCCTGCTCCCGGACCGCTGCCTGAGTTGAGGAAGAACTCAATCAGGATCGCGATACCAATCAGAACAACCCATGTGCCAATCCCCCATAAACAGCCGGCAGCCGCTGGTTTCCATGCTTCGTCGTCTTGAGATGGGGGAGGGTGACTCATTACTTCCGCCGCTCCGGATTCTCCTGTGGAAAACTCGCATCGACGCCTTTCAGCCAGGCGTGCAACTGATTCCACAACTGTTGTGCCTGCTCTGGTTTCTCCGCTGACAGATCGGTCGTCTCTGACGGATCCCGGCTGAGGTCATACAGCTCATTGCGATCGTCTTCGTAGTAATGAATCAGCTTCCAGTTCCCGGCCCGCATTGCGCTGGCGGGCGTGGTCGTGGGATAGTAATGCGGGTAATGAAAGTGCAGTCGGTCGCGTTTCAGTTTCTGTGTGGAACCGGTGAGCAGCGGCTTCAGCGAAACCCCGTCCCGCTGCTCCTGGTCTGCTTCCAGTTCCAGCAGATCGATCAGGGTCGGATACAGGTCAGACGTCACTACCGGCTCTCCACAGACGCTGTCCGCAGTCGTCACGCCCGGCCAGCGGACGAGCAGGGGAATGCGGATCCCCCCTTCATACAGCGACCCTTTCCCGGAACGAAGTGGGTGATTGTTCGTGACCGTCTTGCCTTCATACTGGTTGATGAAACCGCCGTTGTCCGACATCAGAAGCACCGCGGTCCTGTCGTCCAGTTTCAACTCTTCCAGCGTTTTCAGAATCCGGCCCACGTTCTCATCCAGGCTGGCCACCATCGCCGCATACTCGGCGTTCTGCCAGGGAGAGTCCGGCTGGATTTTTTTCTCGTACGCTTTCACCACATACGGCTTCCCCTCGATGGGTGTGTGCACCGTGTGATAAGCCATGTTCAGAAAAAAGGGACGCTTACCGTTAGCCGACGACTTCAGCAGGCGGATCGCTTCGTCCGTCAGCCGATCGGTCAGGTAGTCGTCTTTGTCACTCCGCTCCAGCACACCCGGCACATAGCGAAACTCGTGTCCGTAATGTCTGTCCCCGGCAAAGGGATAAAAGAACGTCTGCGGTGCGCCCCACAGTGTGCCGCCGATGTTGACTTCAAAGCCGTGACTCTCAGGATAAAAGCCCGCTTCGCCCAGATGCCATTTGCCGACGTGCAGCGTCCGGTAACCTGCCTGGTGCAGCCGTTCGGCGATGGTGGTTTCATCGTGCGTCAGGTTGGGCAGCGACTTCCCTTCGATCAGCGGCCGCTTTGTTTTGCGGTGCGACTTGGCCTGTTCATGCCAGACGGTCATCTTCAGTCGGGCCGGGTTCTTTCCCGTCATCAGCGAAGCCCGCGTCGGACTGCAGACCGGCGAAGCCGCGTACGCCTGCGTGAACTTCATGCTCTCTTGCGCCAGTCGATCAATGTGCGGCGTCTGATGCAACGTATTCCCGTAACAGGCCAGGTCGTGGGCGCCGAGATCATCGACGATGATATAGACCACATTCAACGGTGCCGCGGTCACAACCATCGGCATGCTCAGCAGTAACACCACAAACCAGAACACTCTCCCGGCGAAGCGCACCATCGGGGACTCCTCTGTCGTTTACATAACTCGTTGAAAAGAAAGTCAATTCAGCAGCAATCTGAATTTTAACCGAACTTGGAGTGGTTCGCGAATGAAATGACAACGAGCGCCCGCTCTCTGACAATTCATTTGGTGACAGATCAGCAAGCAGGCTGCGCGGTCAGAAACCAGTATTTCCACCAGATCGGGCCGATCAGGCACTGGCATGTGTTTTGCGACAGTCTGTCACACAGAGGCGATTGCGGCTGTAGCCGCTTTAAAAAGAATCCCTCACCAACAAAAAGGAGAACGCCATGAAATATGTAACCCCCTGTTGTCTGTGTCTCAGTCTGTTCCTGGTCGCTTGTGCGAACGAGGATACTTCTGAAACGGTCGTCGTGAAAAAACCGATCACTGACCCGGTAACCGAAGAGGACGTTTCTAAGGAATTCGGCGAAGCTTACGACACCACTAAAAAGTTCACGCAGCAGAAGCACGATGAATACGCGGCCAAGCTGGATGAACAGCTCAAAGAACTGAACGTCAAAATCGATCAACTGCAGGAAAAAGGCAGCGATCTGAAAGATGACGCGAAAGTCAAATGGAACGAGCAGATGGACGAATTGAAAGTCCAGCGCGACCACGTAAGTGAGAAACTCGAAGAGTTTAATGACGCCTCTGCGGATGCCTGGGAAGGTCTCAAACAGGATCTGGATACCGCCTGGGAAAATCTGGAGAACTCCTTCGATAATGCTGAGAATGAAATTGACGAGGAAGTTTAACAGGAACTTCCGGAGACACCCGCTGGTCTCCCGTTGCGGTAGCTCAAAAGTGCAGGCGGAAGATCAGGGTGTCCTCTCTTGAAAGGGACAATGTGCAGAGAGACTCACTCCGCTTTGTGTCATACAATATTCATTCGTGTCGCTCAGCCAGGCTGGAACCGTCTCTGGATGATGTGGTGAATGTGCTTGGTGATGCTCAGCCGGACGTGGTCGCTCTGCAGGAAGTGGATGTAGACTGCCCCCGCACAGATCAAATTCATCAGGCGGAAGAGATCGGTCGGAGGCTGGAGATGACGCCACACTTTTTCAGTCTGGTGGACTGGACTCAGTTTCAAAGTCGACATGAAAAGCAGGGGCGCTACGGGTTGGCTTTTCTGTCGCGTAAAGACTTACGGCTGATTGATTCCCGGGAGTTTCACCTGCCCCTGCTGAGCCCGTTAAGCGAGCCGCGGGGTGTCTTTCAAATCCAGGCAGAGTGGCAGGGGAAATCGATTTCGATCCTGAACACGCATTTGAGCGTGCACCGCCGGGAAAATCTGCTCCAGATGCAAGCTTTGTGTGAGTTGATTCAACAGACCGGTACCGAACATGAGGCATCGATCCTGCTGGGAGACTTTAATACAACCGGACAGTCGCGGGCGATCAGGAGGCTTCGTACCCTGCTGTCAGAGTGCATTCCGACAGGAAAGCCGCGTGCCACTTTCCCCAGCCGTTTTCCATTGCTACAATTAGATCGTATTTTCACGGGTGGGGCTCTGAAGCCTCAGCCCAGCCAGGTACTCGCCTCTCCAGGCGCGCGTCAAGCCTCTGATCATTTTCCTGTTAAAGTGGAATTAAAACTCTGATATGAGTCGAAGCAGTTCGGCCTCTTCCGTGCTTTCCTCTTTTCTGGTTCCCGCCAGCGAGCATCGATGCATACCGCTGAGCGAAGGGCTTTCCGCATTTGACTGCCGCAAACGACTGATCCGCCACGCGCAGCATCGCATCTGGTTCAGTACCTTTCTCTGGCGGAATGACCGGGCGGGAAACTTCCTGGTCAACGAACTCGAACGCCGTGCCCGGGAAGGTGTGGAAGTACGGATCCTGCTCGACCATTGGGTCACGCTGCAATCAGAAGACTCAATTTTACCACGCCTGCGTCAGCTCGCAGATTCGAGTGATGTTGAAGTACGGCTGTTTAACCCCGTTGTAGAGAAGATGGAACCCGGGGATGTGGAAGTCATGTGGGCGGCGGCGCTTTCAGGCGACACGTTGAACCGCCGGATGCACGGTAAAATCGCCTTGTTTGACGATGCCTGCGTCATCCTGGGAGGCCGAAATCTGGGTGACGAGTATTTCGACATGCACCGTTTCCGCTGTTTTACCGATACGGAAATTCTGGTCAGCGGTCCCGTCGTCCCCGAAGCACACGACGCATTTGCCCGCTTCTGGGATCACGATCTGAGTGTGAACCTGCTGGATTTCGCAACGGAGCAAGAGGATGCCACGGCACCGTCTGATTCTGATGCCGCTTCTAATCTGCCGGAACCTTTTTCAACCATCGCAGCAGAGTGTTGCCCCGACTATACCGCGCGCATTTTTGAGCCCCGCTCGATCGAATTCTGTTATGATCAGCCTCGTGTCGACACCCGGTTACCGGACGAGACGGGGAACTGGCTGGAAGAGGCTCTGGCCTCAGCCCGGAAAAGCATTCATCTCACTTCGCCGATTACGATCTTTCCTCTTTCGTGGTTCGAGCGACTGGAAAAACTGCGTGAGCAAAACGACGGGTTTCTGCTCTCGATTGTTACAAACAGCCTGGTTTCCACAGACAACCTTTACACCTATGCGGCGGGACTCAAACAACGAAAAAAGCTGATCAACTTGTTCCACGCCTCTCTGCATGAAATTCGTGCGGTTCCTGAAGATGTGGCTGAAGTTATTCCCAGCTTTCCAAGGCTTGCTGATGAGAATCAGAAAACGGACGAACAGCCAGCCTCCGGCTTTGGAGCCAATCCCTTTGAGTATGAGCAACTCCACACGACCCTGCACTGCAAGTATTTCATCATTGATGGCACAAAGACAGTACTTGGCTCACCCAATCTGGATCCCCGTTCGTTGTATATCAACACGGAACTGCTGCTGCTGATCGAAGATGAAGCACTCAGCCAGTATTATCTGGAGCACCATAATCGGTTGCGGTATAACACGAACAGCTGGATCGTCGCCCGTCGACCGGACGAAACGCTCTGGACCCGCTTAACGGGGCTGATTTCGTTCAAGCAGCCACGCGATGACGCCATCGGAGCGCATCGACCCGGCTACTGCTTCACCCCCGGGGAAGGCACCGTCAAAGAAATCCCCGATCCCCTGGCCGCCGATTTCTACGAACGCTACCAGGCCTGCGGCGTCTATCCGGGAATCAACGATTCCGACGAAAAAGTGGAACTCTTCCTGACCGAGAATCTGTCCTATCTGTTTCGCGATTCGCTGTAGGAGATCGCGCTAAGCAGATCACTCATCAAAGTGCGATTTCTTTAGAGCAAGTAATTCCAAGTTACCGTAACTTTGATTAATGCTGTAGCTGAACAAGCTGGAATACTTACTTAAAAAAACTGTGTTTTGTTGCGACAGATTGTCCAAGTGTATGTAGTCAGTAACTTCTTCATTTACCATTACAAAGACGTCACATTTCAATAATGAAAAACAGGCTCTTAATAATACAATTACATACAATCTGTAGTCTCAAAATATATTTATTGGCATTTTTAGTCTTCTATTAAAACAGTGCATATAATAACATTAAGAGACGTGGTCAATTGTATATTTTGCGGTCGTTGATAATTGTTGTGAGGAACTTTCGAGAAATGTCAAAGAATTTTTTCACTGAATCCTTAGAGCAATCTGTAATCAAAACTTCAATAGTCTCAAAGTACTTCAGTGTTTGGGCTAAAGTTATAAAGAGAGCCGTCATTCAAAAAAATTCAAAGCTAGCTTATATCGATCTGTTTGCTGGTCCGGGGCGATATAATGATGGAACAAAGTCAACGCCACTGTTGGTTTTGGAACAAGCGATTGAAGATGATTTCTTACGGGAAAGATTAGTTACAATATTTAATGATAAAGAGGGAACTTCTACAGATAAATTAGCTGATGAAATTAAAAAGCTACCCGGCGTCGAAAATTTAAAGTACAGACCAACTATTTACACAGGTGAAGTTGGTGAAGATATCGTAAAGATCTTTGAGAAAACTAGGCTCGTTCCTACTTTTTTCTTTGTTGACCCTTGGGGATATAAAGGACTATCACTCCAATTAATTAATTCTGTTCTTAAGCATTGGGGATGCGATTGCGTTTTTTTCTTTAATTATAATCGCATAAATATGGGTCTAAACAATTCGATAGTAAAGTCGCATATGGATGCTTTATTTGGTGAGGCACGCGCTGATTTATTAAGACAAGAACTTAACGATTTACGTCCTGAAGACCGCGAACTTACAATCGTGGAGGCAATAGGTGATGCTTTGCAGGAAATGGGTGGGAAATATGTCTTACCATTTCGTTTTCGAAACAAAAAAGGAGTCAGAACAAGTCATCATTTAATTTTCGTGTCCAAAAATATTCGTGGGTACGAGATAATGAAAGACATTATGGCAAGAGAAAGCTCTGAGGAAGAACAAGGTGTACCAACATTTGAATACAACCCTTCTATAAAAAGCCAAGGTTTACTTTTTGAACTCTCAAGACCACTTGATGATCTAGGAGAGATGTTACTTGATGTGTTTAGTGGCAGAACTATGAAAATGATTGATATTTTTAATGAGCATCATGTTGGGAGGCGATTTGTCTCGAAGAATTATAAAGACATTTTAAAGCTCATGGAAAAACAGAATAAAATATCCACAGACCCTCCAGTTGATAAACGTAAAAAAGGTACTTTCGGCGATAATGTCAAAGTAACTTTTCCATAAGGACATATTATGTCTAAATCGAATATTGAATGGACTGAATCAACTTGGAATCCGCTTACAGGTTGTACTAAGGTCAGTCCTGGTTGCAAATTTTGTTATGCAGAGCGTCTTTCAAAACGACTTAATGCCATGGGGCTTAAGAACTATTCAAACGGATTCAAATTAACTCTCCAACCACAAATGCTTGAACGTCCTTTAAGTTGGAAGAAACCACAAACAATTTTCGTTAATTCTATGAGCGACTTATTTCATAAAGAGGTTGAAGTTGAATACATTTATCGAATATTCGACGTGATGAGAAGGGCGTATTGGCATCGATTCCAAGTCCTAACCAAGAGAGCTGATCGACTCGAAGAATTAAGCCCTGTAATTGATTGGCCAGAAAATGTCTGGATGGGAGTGAGTGTTGAGGATCAAGAGTATACTTTCCGTATCGATCATCTGAGACACACGAACGCTCATATAAAGTTCCTTTCAATCGAGCCACTTATAGGTCCGATTGATGATCTAGATCTTACAGATATTGATTGGGTGATTGTCGGTGGAGAATCTGGACCCGGCGCTCGACCAATCCATGAAGAATGGGTCAGAGCAATTCTTAATCAATGTCAAGAAGATAAAGTCCCATTCTTTTTTAAACAATGGGGAGGAGTTAATAAAAAGAAAAATGGAAGGTTGCTCGATGGACGAACTTGGGATGAAATGCCGGAAGTCGAGAATATTGAAAAAGCGACATCTTAGTTAATTAGAAGGGTAAAGTTTTCTCCCCCTCACTCATCAAAGTGCGATTTCTTCCGCAGCAGGTGATGATAATGCTGCGCAAACCGGTGCGATTCGTCGCGGACGTATTGCAACAGTCTTAAGCCGTAGGAATGCCGGCTCAGGCGGCGGGGTTCGACTTCGCCCGGGACGTAGACCTCTTCTTCGCGTTTGGCCAGGGAGATTGTGAACGGGGGCTCGACTCCCAATTCACGCATCGCGGTCATCGCGGCATTGAGCTGGCCTTTACCGCCGTCAATCAGCAGGATGTCGGGGAACGATTCCCCCTCCTGGTGCAGTCGCCGGATGCGTCGGCTGACCACTTCGCGGATCGAGGCGAAGTCGTCGATCCCTTTGACGGTGCGAATCTTGAACCGCTTGTAGCCATGCTTGAAGGGGAGCCCGTCGATGAACTGCACCAGGCTGGCCACCGTTTCGCCCCCCTGCAGGTGCGCGATGTCGACTCCCTCGATCCGCCGCGGCAGTTCAGCCAGGCCGAAGACTTTCTTCAACCCCTGCATGCCTTTCTTCGGGTCGATGTAAAACACCTCGGGTTGCGCATGGTCTTCCAGGTTGCCCCGCAGGTTGATGTTGTCCAGCAGCTCGATTTCATCCCGCAGCCGGGCCGCTTTTTCGTAGAGTCGCTGTTCGGACGCCGCCAGCATCTCCTTCCGCATCTCTTTCAGCAGCCGGTCCTTCTTGCCGTCCAGAAACAGCTTCAGCTTGTTGATGTCCTTGCGGTAGTCCTCTTTGCTGATCCGCAGATTGCAGGGCGCCGTGCACTGATTGATGCTGTGCAGCAGACAGGGGCGGAACCAGCGCCACTTTTCGTCCCCCTCATCGATGTCCAGCGAACAGTTGCGGAACCGGAAGATCTTCTGCAGCACCGTGATCGCCCCCCGCAGCTGTTTCGCGTTGGTGAAGGGGCCGTAGAGCTTCGTCCCTTTGCTCTGCGGTGTGCGGGTGAATTCGACGCGGGGGAAATCTTCGCGGGTGGTGATCTCCAGGTAGGGGAACGTCTTGTCGTCTTTGAGTTCGGAATTGAAGCGGGGCCGAATATCCTTGATCAGCCGCGCTTCGAGCAGCAGGGCGTCGACCTCGGTCTCGGTCTCCAGATAATCGATGTCCGCGATTTCGGTTACCAGTTCCGCCGTCCTGCGTTCGACCGCTGCTGCCTGCGTGAAATAACTCGACGCACGGCTTTTGAGGTTCACCGCTTTTCCCACATAAATCACACGTCCCTGCGCATCCTTCATCAGGTACACACCCGGTGTGGTCGGAAACGTACGCACTTTCTCGTGGGGTGTCTGCGGAGTCTCCCCGCTCGACGCGGACGTCGTTTCAACGGTGGGAGTTTCTTCTGGAGGCTGGGGGTCTGAATCAGACACGAAATCAGATTCCTGCAAACGCGGGGTGACAGTTCGAATGGATCGCGGACTAAACGATTATAGAAGCGGCGTCATGAAATCAGAAGAGGCTATTTTCCTCGATCATCCGTTTCACGACTTCCCGTTTATCATTGGTCTCTTCCATGATGGCCAACTGCCGCTTGGCACCGGAGTTATGAACCAGATCGTAGATCCGCTGTAATTCGTCCGTACACTCCAGGCGCTCCGACATCGGAGAGACCAGGTCGACCAGGTGCGTCGTCGAATCAATCACCGAATACAGCTGGTAACTGTCGCTGTTGACCAGGCTCGCATCGATGCCGTAGCGGGTCGCCCGCCACTTGTTCTGCTGCACCATCATCGGGTGATGCTGCAACTGGTAGGCGCCTTCGTCGATTTCATCCGAAATGCATTTCACCAGGCACTGCACGAACGCGGCGATCGACAGTACCTGCTCCAGGTTGGCCGGCATGTCGCACACGCGGATCTCCACGGTGCCGAAATTATGATGCGGGCGGATGTCCCACCAGATTTCGCGGATCGTATTGATGAAGCCCGTGCTGATCAGGTGGTTGATCAGCCACGTGTATTCGCTGTAGTTCCGCATGTTCGGCGGCAGCCCCGCGGTCGGCAGGCCTTCCATGATTTTGGAACGGTTCGAATGCAGACCCGTGTTGCGGTTCTCCCAGAACGGCGAGTTCGACGAGAGTGCCAGCAGCAGTGGCAGGTAACGCAGCATCCGGTCGCAGACCATCACCGCTTTGTCGCCCGAATCAACGCCCACATGCACGTGCAGGCCGAAGGTCACCAGGCGGCGGGCCACGTCCTGCATCAGTTCCACGAGTTCGTAATAACGATCGTTGACCGTTATCTTCTGATCCCGCCAGGAAGAGAAGGGGTGCGTCGCGGCCCAGAACAGCTTCAGCCCCAGCTCGTCGGCGACATTGGTTACCGCTTCCAGTTTGCGTGTCAGATCTTTGCGGACATCACTCACCGTCCGACAGACGCCCGTGTTGATCTCCAGGTAGCTCTGCATCAGCTCCGGTTTGATCGACTGGCCCATTCCCTCGGGCAGACCACTTAACAGTTCCGAAACTGAATTCGAAAGGGCAAACGTCTCCGCATCGACGAGCTGCAGTTCCAGTTCCACACCCAGGGTCGGGTAATCGTTACGGGCAAAAGAGAGGGTCCCCATCGTACTAATTCCCTTTTTGGATGAGTTGCGGGTTGAGAGAAAGCAGCAGGGCAGCCTGCAGTAAGATGCGACTTCCTATTTTAAGCACACGCTCATCGATATCGAAATAGGGAGAATGCAAAAACACGGTTTTTTGATCGGGACGGGCACACCCCAGTCGCAACATCGAACCGGGGACATGCTGCAGATAAATGGAAAAATCTTCACCACCCATGCTGGGCAGATCGATCAGACCGACCTGTTCCATCCCCAGCACGTCGATCGACGCCTGTTCCAGGGCAGCCGAAATCGTTTTGTCATTCACGACCGCAGGCAGGGGTGATTTGAACAACACCTCGATCCGGGTATTCGTACTCTGAGCGACGCCGCTGGCGATATTCTGAATCCGATTGTGCAGGACTTCGCGCGCCTGGTCGTTCGTGGAACGCAGGCTCCCTTTCAGTTCCGCAATTTCGGGAATCACATTCGGTGCCAGCCCCGAGGAGATCTGACCAATGGTAAATACCGCCGGCATGCGTGAGTCGATCGAACGGGGCAGGTTCTGATACAGGCTCGAAATCAGTTGGGCTGCCGTGGTGATCGGATCATTTCCATGATGCGGACGGGCAGCATGTCCGCCGCGACCATGAATTTCAAAATGGACTTCATCGCAGAACGCCGTCATCACGCCATAGCGGATGTTCGCCGTTCCCGCCTGGATTTCCGGATCCATGTGCAGCCCGATGATCGCACTCACCCCTTCCAGTGCCCCTTGTTCCACCATCCAGCGGGCGCCCATGCAGATCTCTTCCGCCGGTTGAAAAATGAACCGCAGCCGTAATCCCTGGCCCGGCCATTCGCTCTCGAACAGCTCCTTCACCCGACCCGCAGCGAGTGCCACGCCCAGGGCAATCGACGTGTGAGCATCATGACCGCACAGGTGACCTACGCCTGGATTATGCGAGCAGTAATCGACCTCTTTGAGGTCCGTGATCCGCAGCGCATCAATGTCGGCCCGAATCGCGATCAGCGGTGCGTCCTCGGCCGGCGTTCCCAGCGTCATGTCGGCGACCACGCCGATGTCGTTATTCATCAGCCGCGGTTCGAGGCCGATCTCCCGCAGCGTGTTGCAGATCAGTTGCGAAGTCTCTTTTTCTTCCCCGCTGATTTCCGGTTTCTGATGCAGTGTGCGTCGTGTTTGAATGAGTGTTGGCTCGAGCTCGTCCAACTCCTCATGCAGTTGTTTCGTAAGTGATTGATAAAAGGCTCGGCTTTCCGTCTGATCTATTGAGAATGAGGCCACTGAGTACTCCGCGTCGTTGCCATGATGCCGACAGACCGTCTGCGCGACAGCCGATGAATCATGGGCTGATATGAAAAAGCATTTATTTGTACTTCTTATTTTAATGAAGTTAAGGTTATCATAAAGGCAGAAGCAGAAAATTAAGCGTCCTAAATAATTATTGGAAACCGCCACACCGAATTTCTGCGACCGAATCGACCACAGCGAATTTAGGAATCAGTAACATGAAAGAGATTGATGCAGATCGCCGGAATCTGTTGAAAGGGGCCGTCGCGACATCGCTGGCTTCACTCGCCGGAAACTTCTCACTCAACAGTGCCCATGCTGCGAAAGCAGACCCCGATTTAATTCATCGGGAAAACCTCAAAGAAGGATCCACCGACTGGCAGCTCACCCGCGTCATGCTCGACAGCCGCAACGGTTTTCGTTCATCCAAGATTGAAGGCTACTGTTCGAAGCAGAGCGTCGCCGCCGGCGAGCCGATCGACATCATGGTCTCCACCCGACCGGCGCAAGAGTTCAAAATCGAAATCTTCCGCACCGGCTATTACGGCGGTCGCGGTGCCCGGCTGATGACCACACTCGGCCCGTTCGAGGGCAAACCGCAGCCCGTTCCAAAGCCAGGTAAAAAGAATCTGCACGAATGCCATTGGGACTCCGCGGTCACACTGACGATTCCCGATGACTGGCCCAGCGGCGTCTATCTGGGCCGGCTCTCCACGCTCAAAGACAAGACCGGCCACGGCTACTGGCAGAGCTATGTCGTCTTCATCGTCAAAGATGATCGACCCGCGGACATCCTCTTCCAGTGTTCCGATAACACCTGGCAGGCTTACAACAAGTGGCCCAGTAACTATTCGGTTTACACGCATCCTAAAGGGAATCAGGGGCCCTGGGCTGACGTCAGCTTTGACCGTCCCTACGCCAAGTATGCCCAGATCTATGAGAATCCGCAGTCACTCGGTTCCGGGGAATGGCTCTGCTTTGAATTCCCCTTCGCCTACTGGCTGGAGAAACATGGTTACGATGTGACCTACTGCTCCAACAGTGATATGATCACCCCCGATCACGGACTGAAATGTAAGTCGTTCCTCTCGGTGGGCCACGATGAATACTGGGATATTCGCCAGTACGAGTCGGCGGTCAAAATGCGCGACGCGGGCGTGAACCTGCTCTTCTTCTCTGGTAATTCCGTCTGTTGGGTCACACCGCTGATGAACAGCACCGACGGGCGTCCCAAACGGATCATGTTCCGCGGTGGTCCTTACGGCGGAAAATATAAATACGCCGAAGACCGTGAGCGAGACAACGGCCCCTTCCCGCACCGCGGTCCCGACGAAGGTTACCTGATGGGATCCCGTAATGTTGATCCGGTCAACGGGGGCGGCGACTGGGTCTGCGAACTGCCCGACCACTGGATCTTCGCAGGGACGGGCATGAAAAAGGGCGACTCGATTCCCGGTCTCATCGGCTGGGAATATCACGGCGATCCGCCCCAGGATATTCCCGGACTCGAAGTCGTGGCTAAGGGAACCGCCCTGCAGGGAGGTGTGAATCCACAAGAGTGGACCGCTACGATTTACCCCGGCCCGAAGAACAACTTCGTGTTTAACGCCTCGACCATCTTCTGGTGCCAGGATCTTTCCAGCCCGCCCGGGCACATGCTTCCCTGGTCACACTGGTCCCGACCGCACGGACCCGATGAACGTGTGCAGCGAATTACACACAACATCATCCGCCGCGCGATCTCCTGAAGCAGAGCGAACGCCAGCCTCACAACGCCCCGTTTTTACGGGGCGTTTTTTTATGCACCGCGGTTCTTCGAATAAGATTGACCAGAACTTCAAACAAAACTCACGAAATCTTCTTGCTGCGGCGAAATGGCTCGTTTTTAAGCACCGAAGAGTGCCAGGAAATTGTCCTGAACACCCTGGTGGAATAGCTTGGGGTTCGGTTGTAAGTGTCTTTTAGAAAAGTGGTTATGAGTTGGCGTGAGTGACCTTGAGACCACGAAATGCAGTACACATTTTTTCAAAATAAGAGTGCGCTCTGCTACCCGGTATTTACCGGCGCTTCATTAAATCTTTCAACAGGCCGGGTATAACAAACCACGTTTACAGGCTGAGTTCCCGCTCATTCCGGTTGTGCTGCCTGCACTCTCCCAACCCGCCGCCGCAGTTTCTGGAACATCAGCAATTTCACTGCCTGGCTCGCAGACTGATTCACTCCGGTGGAGATAACACCTCCGGTTTTGTTATTGCTTTATCCCGTTTATGTGAGGAAACCGAATGTTACCCAACGCCCACGCACCCCGACGACGCACCGGCTTCACCCTGATTGAGCTGCTGGTCGTCATCGCGATTATTGCCATTCTGATCGCCTTGCTCCTGCCCGCCGTTCAGCAGGCACGCGAAGCCGCCCGTCGCTCACAATGTAAAAACAATCTCAAGCAGCTCGCCATCGGCATGCACAACTACCACGATGTCCACGGTCTGCTCCCCTTCGGCTGGGATCAGCGCGGGGCCGGTTGGAGTGCCATGATTCTGCCCATGATCGATCGGGCCAATATTTACAACACGCTCATCTTCCAGGAATCAGGCGACGGTAACTGGGACTCCGGCTCTGCCAACACCACCGCTGCCAGCACCTATCTCCCCGTACTCGTCTGTCCCAGTGCTCCCATCAAAAAACACTACAGCTTCAACGGCATCCCGAACCGGGCCCCCTCGACTTACCTCGGGAACTCCGGCTCAGAAGCATCTTCGGATGATGAATCGACCAAAATTTCAGGTACCAAGTCGCTGGAAGATACCACGCAGAACGGTCTGTTCTACGCCTGCAGCAGCGTCGTACTCCGCGATATCAAAGATGGAACCTCCAATACCTTCATGCTCGGCGAAACACAGACGGACATCGAGTTCGGCAAAGACGGGCAGTCCATGGACCACTGGATCATCGGTTCTCCCCAGACCGATCCCTGCGGCTGCAACAACGGCACAGGCGGAACGGAGTTCACCGAATTCGTCGGCTCAGCCTATCCCCGGATGAATGCCCGTCGTACCGAACCGACCGTCAGCGGACATCTGATGGAACTTTCTTATGGCAGCTGGCACGTCGGGGGCGGACACATGGCCTATGCGGATGGCTCGGTTCATTTCCTCTCGGAAAATATGGATCTGAACGTCTACCGCGGCCTGGCTACACGCAATGGCCGGGAAGTTGTGACTCCGTAACATCCAATGCTGATTGATTTTAAAGGTGATCTCTGATGAAACAGTTTCTAATTTCCGGTCGCGCAGTTCGCATGCTGGCGACCCTTTGTCTGCTCAGCGCAACGGTTGGCTGTGGCGGTTCGATCCATCCCGATTACAGCCAGCTCGGTCTGGTCGATGTCTCCGGAACCGTGACCCTCGACGGACAGCCTCTTTCGGGGGCCGAGGTTGCCTTCGAAGCTCCCGATGGCACTTATTCCGCGGGGGTGACGGACTCCAGCGGGAATTTCGAACTGATGTTCAACACTGAAAAGTCCGGTTGTCTGACCGGTGAAAAAACGGTCCGCATTCGGATGGCGGGGACTCCCGAAGGCATGGGAGAAGCACCCGACGATGCAGGGAACTCGGATGAAGGGGGCAAGCAGAAAGCGGCTCCCGGCAAGATCCCCGCGGCGTACAATCAAGACTCGACCCTCAAAGCGACTGTCGACGCCGATCACACCTCGTTCCAGTTCGATCTCAAAAGCAATCCCTGAGATTTGAAGTTCACTGAAGCGATGCGTACAAAAAAAACAGGCTGTGGCACCCGGGAAGTGCCACAGCCTGTTTGTATTACTCGTCCAGTTTTTCGATACGTCTCTGGTGACGTCCCCCTTCAAAGGAGGTGCTCAGCCAGATATCGATGATCTCATACACGTCGTGCATCGAGACCATGCGTTCGCCCAGCGAGATCATATTCGCATTGTTGTGCTGTCGTGCCAGTCGGGCTGACTTCTCGTTCCAGCACAACGCACACCGCACCCCTTTGACCCGGTTGGCGGCAATCGCTTCGCCATTTCCTGATCCTCCCAGCACAATACCTCGCTCGAACTCACCTGCAGCCACCGCTTTGGCGGCGGGGAAGATAAAGTCCGGGTAATCGACTGACTCGGTCGAATCGGTGCCGAAATCTTCGACCTGGTAGCCCTGTTGCGTCAGGTATTCGATGATTCGTCGTTTGTAGCGATAACCGGCGTGGTCGGAGGCAACGACAATTTTTTTAACAGGTTCTTCTGAAGGTACTGGAGCGGTCATGCGTTTGAAATTCTAGTGTCGAGCAATCGTGCAGGGGCGCTCTTCGGACGCGTCGGGCAGGGATCTCACACAACAGAGACCGCAGTGCCCGCTCACATCGGCAGGGAACGCCGGATCAAATAAAAAGGGTTAACTGTGAATCGAGGTCTTACTTCCCAATCCGGTAGAGTTGTGATTTCGTGCGAATCAGCAGCGTGTCGCCGGCGACGGCGTAAGACGCCAGTGTCGGCTCTTTCAGGTGATTGCGGCTGATCTCTTTATAGGTTGTTCCGGGAGCGATAATCGTGGTTTCCCCCTCTTCGCTCTGGAAATAAATCTTGCCATCTGCGAACAGCGGAGATGCAGAATAGTTACCACCCACGCGTTCTTTCCAGTGTAGTTTGCCGGTTTTGGCGTCAAAACACTGGGCAATCCCTTTGTCACTCACTGTATACAGTTCGTCGCCCACGACCAGCAGGGAAGGCGTATGCGGAATCTGGTTCTTGTTGGACCAGGCCAGATGCGTTTCCGTCACATCCCCCTTACCGTCCGGACGAATCGCCAGCAGAGTGGGGCGGTCGTAACTGGTCGTCACGAAGATCAGACCATGACTGTAAATCGGGCGGGGGATGACGGAGTAACCGGTGTAATCCAGGTGCCAGATCTCTTTGCCGTCCTTAGGAGAATGTCCCGAGATCACATCGGTGCCCGGGGCCACAATCTGTTCTTCCCCGTTTACGGTAATCAGCAGCGGCGTGGCGAACGAAAACTTTTTCCGGCCATCGACATTCCGTTCCACCTTCCAGGCGATCTCGCCCGTCTTGCGATCCAGGGCGGCGATGAAGTTGGAACCTTTACCGTCGCAGATCACAACCAGTTTATCGTCGACCAGGATCGGCGATCCTCCGTTGCCGTGTTGCATCTCATATTTGAGGGCATTTGTCTTCCAGATCACGTCTCCGTCCAATGTCAGGCAGGCGGTGCCGTGCGTACCGAAATGCACGTAGAGCACTTTACCGTCTGAAATCGGTGTCGGGCTGGCGTGGCTGTTCTTCTTATGAATCCGTTGTGCGGTTTCTTTGGTTTCCTGGAAGATCTCGTTATCCCAGAGAATCTTCCCCGACTCCAGATCCAGGCAGACGACCCGCAGCGACTGTTCGGGCATGGGGCCATTCCCCTCGGGGACGGCCGTGGTAACAAACACTTTCTCGCCAACAATAATCGGAGATGACCAGCCGACGCCGGGAATATTGGTATTCCACAGCACATGTTCGGTCGGGCTCCAGGCGGTCGGCAGCGATGTCTGGGAAGAATGTCCCTGGCCGGTCGGACCACGAAATTCAAACCAGTCCTCAGCTGAGAGCAGGGCAGGGGCAGCGATTACAGAGACGGTTGAGAGTACGCAGAGAGAAATAATTCGGGAAACACTCACGTCAGCAGGCCCTCCTGATTGAGGCTGGGTTAACTGTACCTTTGTTGTGAACGCGCAGGAAAAGACAGATTATCTTGTCACAATAGACAGAGTCTGACAAGTTTTGAGGGCATTCTCAACGCTGACGTATAGAAGATATTGGAGGCCGGAAAAAGATTTCATCCAGATTTCAAATTTTTCGTAACCAAGTTCATTGACTCTCAGAGCGCGACGGCTATGATTAACGAACCTGAGCTGATTCAGGCGTGCGTAACTCGTTCGCACACCCGATTTAGCTCATGATCTTTGACAAAATGGTTGGTGGCCCCAAATTTTAAGAGTGGATGCCAGAATGTTATGTGATTGTCCTTCGGGATGGTCACAGAACGATTCAGGTCAATTTAAAATTATTGAGCCAATCTGTAGCGCATCAGGCAGGC